>JAACDD010000034.1 GCA_009937085.1 Bacteroidota bacterium | reverse complement strand
TGGGCGTTTATTTGGTGACCAAGCGCTATGAAACAACGGTTTAATACGCCTTGTCTTCTCCTCTAAATATATTGAGTGCCGTGCGAATGATAATTTTGATATCGAGCGCAAAAGACCAATGCCGGATATAGAAGATGTCGTATTTGATGCGGTTAATAATATCTAGGTCTTCTCTAATCTCTCCTCTAAATCCTGTTGACTGCGCCATCCCGGTAATCCCAGGCTTCACGGTATGTCTAAGCTGAAAAGACTCCACGTGTTTTTCGTGATTAATATTGTGAATTTCCATGTGTGGGCGAGGACCAACGACAGACATATCACCTTTTAGCACATTAAAAAATTGTGGGAATTCGTCAATACTGGTTTTTCGAATAATTTTTCCAATTCGTGTGATGCGCATATCGTCTTTTGTTGCTTGCTCATTATTGCTATTTGTAGTCATGGAGCGAAACTTAAAACACCTAAATAATTCATTACCTAATCCATTTCTGTTCTGAACAAAAAGGACTGGCCCTTTTGACTCAAGCTTAATTAATAATCCTACTAATGGAAACATCCAAGACAGGATAAAAAGAATCACAAATAAAGAAAATGCGATATCAAAAACACGTTTGATGTATTTGTTTGCCCTTTTCAATAATGGGAAAAACTGCGTTTTATAAATGGGAATAAACCCAAAATAATCTACTTGATTTGATTTAAACACGTCATCGTGAGAGGTAAAAATGCGTATTTGGACTTGATGCAATGCTATTTTTTCCAAAATCGTTTTATACATATTTGTATCTTTTTGATGCATAAATACCGCTGAAAGCTTTTGCCGCTTTAAAAAGTCATTGGAAATATTAATCTCTTCCTCTAAATCAACATCTAAAATATCATACCCGATTTGTGGATTGTTTTGAATAAATGAGGCTATTCCTTGAGTGTTATCGCCCAACAAAACAACCCTGTCTTTAAAGAATTGATTTTTGGCACGCAACGCTCGAATTAATGAAAAAAAGAAAAATCGATATGTTAATTGAGTTATTAGTATTAGGCCTAATAAATGAACATCTTCAATTTTAGGGGAACGAGAAAAAAAAGCTACCGAAAATACCTCCGTAAAAATAAAAAATGTAATCAAATGGCTTGACAAACGAAGAGCTAAACGAAGAAATCGGTCTGCTCGTTTTAAAACATAAATGGAAAAATATCCTCCCGCTACCAGCCAAATGAATACAAAAGCCAATACGCGTATTAATGAGAGGTCTTCGTTAATGTGCAGCAACAACGCTATATCGCTGTTTAGCTTATATGCCAAAAAAACAGCACTTCCAATATCAAGGAAAACTGTAGCTAGTGTAAAAAAAGTATAGGTAAAACGTTTACTCATATACAATAGGTTGGTTAATAGAACAACGAGATTTAAGGCTATTTATTATTGGTGTTTATCTTTAATTCATAAAACCGTGCGATGAATTATCTGCCAATAGAATAATACGTAAACCCTGACGAATCCATTTCTTTTAGGTTAAAGATGTTTCTTCCGTCAAAGATGACATTACCTTTTAAAGCTGCTTTAAGAGTATCAAAGTCTGGATTTCTAAACGCATGCCATTCTGTACAAATCAGCAGTGCATCTGCATCTTGAGCAGCTTCCATTATACTTGACGCATACGAAATGCTATCACCCAATTTCGCTTTTACGTTATCCATGGCCTCTGGGTCAAAGGCCGTAACGGTTGCTCCTGTGGCCAATAGTTTTTCAATCATATACAATGCCGGGGCTTCACGAATGTCGTCCGTATCGGGTTTAAATGCCAATCCCCAAAGCGCAATCTTTTTGCCTTTTAAATTTCCGTCAAAGTGCTGTTCCATCTTAGGATACAATACTGTTTTTTGTTTTTCATTAACTTCAATGACACTGTCCAAAATAGCGAAGTGGTGCTGCGCATCTTTCCCCGATTTATGTAATGCTTTTACATCTTTTGGAAAGCATGAGCCGCCATAGCCTATACCAGGGTAAAGAAACCGCTTGCCTATGCGCGCGTCAAGACCCATTCCTGTACGTACATCATCTACATTCGCGCCTACCTTTTCGCAGTAGTTTGCAATCTCGTTCATGTAGGTAATCTTCGTTGCCAAAAAGGCATTGGCCGCATATTTGGTCAGCTCAGCCGATTTAATGTCCATAACCACAATTGGGCTTCCAGAACGCACAAAGGTTGCGTAGAGCTTTTCCATGGCGTTTTTAGCGCGCTCAGATTCCACCCCGACAACAATTCTATCGGGCTTCATAAAATCTTCCACGGCAAAGCCTTCACGCAAAAACTCTGGGTTAGAAACCACATCAAAAGGGACGTCTGTTTTGGACATAAGCGTTGCTTTTACGCGCTCGCCTGTACCCACCGGAACAGTACTCTTACTAACCACAATTTTGTAATCTTTCATCAAGTCACCAATTTGGTTTGCAACGCCTAATACATACGATAAGTCGGCAGAGCCGTCTTCATCTTCAGGCGTAGGTAGGGCTAAAAAAATGACCTCAGCATGCGTAACACCTTCTTCAATTTTTGTGGAGAAATGAAGCCTTCCAGCTTCAATATTGCGCTCAAAATAATTGTCCAAAAAAGGTTCATAAATAGGTACATGACGGGATTGCATCTGTTTGACCTTTTCTTTATCAATATCAATACACAACACATCGTGTCCTACCTCAGCCAAACAAGTTCCTGTGACTAAGCCTACATAGCCAGTGCCGATTACGGTTATTTTCATGGGTTTTTATTTAGCATGGAATACAAAGTGTCTTTAATTGAATAGGAAAAGTCACCTATGCCCAAAAATCGAAATAGTTTGGCCGAGTCTCCTTTCAGGTCAACAATTTCATTTTTTCTCACAAACTTTGGATTCGTTTTCACCTCAATATTGTGGTTAGACTCCTCTACAAGAGTACTTATAATTTGAGAGATGCTGTATGATTTTCCCGAACAAAGATTGAACACCTCAGCATTTAAGTCACTTGTCATAAGCTTGGCGTACGCTTCAACAACGTCGTTTACATTATTATACTCCCGAAAAACATGCGTATTTCCCAGCTCTATTGTTTTCTTTTTGGCTTTAAAATGACTGACTATTTTGGGAATTAAAAAATGATTTTCTTGACCAAAACCTGTATAATTAAAGGGTCTTACAATTAAAATATTGAGCTTTTCAAAATAATTCCTAGCCATATTTTCCATTGCTAGTTTAGAATTACCATAATGATTCACTGGGCTAAGAGGCGTTTGTTCAGAAAGGGATCCGCCAATATTTCCGTAAACAGCAGCGCTACTAGCTAAAATAATTTTCTTAGGAGATTGTTTTAATGTTATTAAAGCGTCTAATATGTTTAGTGCGCCAAAAACATTAACCTCGTACATTTTCATGGGGTTTGCTGCAACAAATGATATAGCTGCCAGGTTGATGATATAATCAGGTTTAATGCGGATTAAAATGTCTTGAACTTCCTCAATGTTTGTAATGTCACACTTAAAATGAGTTGATTTAGTTGGGTTTTCTATTGTAGTACCATAAACATCAAAGTTTTTCGACACTAAAAACTTTTCGAGATAATTCCCCGTAAATCCTTCAATACCTGTGATTAAAACGCGCATACTAGAACGTTTGTCCGTTTTGGTTTCTTTCAATGTCCTTTTGAACCATTAACGCGCAAAGTTCTTCCATTGTGGTTTTTGGTTTCCAGCCAAGTTCCTTTTCAGCCTTCGTTGCGTCTCCTAATAAAATATCAACCTCTGCGGGTCTGTAAAATTCAGGGCTTACTTTTACTAAAACATCTCCTGTAGTGGCGTTTAACCCAACCTCATTTTCATTAGAACCTTCCCACTCAATATTTATATCGATTGCCTTAAACGCTAACTCTACAAACGAACGAACTGTATGAGTCTTGTTTGTGGCAAGAACATATGTAGATGGCGTATCTGCTTGTAGCATTCGATACATTCCTTCAACATATTCTTTAGCGTATCCCCAATCTCGTTTTGCGTCTAAGTTCCCAAGTGTGAGAACGCTTGCTTTACCTAAATGAATTTTGGCTACCGTGTCTGATATTTTTCTTGTTACAAACTCTTTCCCTCTTAACGGAGACTCGTGATTAAATAAAATCCCACTAGTTGCGAAAATTCCATAGGACTCGCTGTAGTTTAACGTTGCCCAATGTGCAAATACTTTAGCAACTCCATACGGGCTACGAGGGTGAAAAGGTGTGGTTTCAGACTGAGGAATTTCATGAACCTTTCCAAACATTTCTGATGTTGAAGCTTGGTAAAATTTAATTTTTGGATTGATTGTTCTAATAGCCTCGAGTAGATTTAAAGCTCCGACTCCTGTTATTTGAGCTGTAGCAATTGGCTGGCTAAACGAAACTCCAACAAAGCTTTGAGCAGCTAGATTATAAATCTCATCTGGATTGATGTCGGATATTATCCGGTATGCGCTAGATAGGTCAACTAAATCATACTCTAAACATTTTAGGTTTGGGTGGTCATTAATTCCTAGCTCCTCTATTCTCCAAAAATTAGTAGAGCTTGTCCTTCTATAAGTGCCATAAACAAGGTAGCCTTTCTCTAATAATAGTTCTGCCAAATATGCGGCATCTTGTCCTGTAATTCCAGTGATTATTGCTTTTTTCATTTTGTTGTCTTCCAGTTTTGATACAGTTGGTCTATTGTTTCCTTAATTTCTTTTTCAAAACGTTCAGTAGAAAAACGTTTTGCGTTTTCCCTTATTATCTGTTTGTTAAATTTATCTTCGTTATGCATGAAAAAGGTAAGCCCTTCAAGCAGCGATGGTACAGATTGTTGGTGAAAAAAAACACCAGTGTCTGTTTTTGAAATTTGCTCCTTAGGAAATTTCCCATTTATTGTTTCTAAAGCTCCGCCCTTACCAAATGCAATAACTGGAACACCACAGGCTTGGGCTTCCACTGGAGCTATTCCAAAATCTTCATTAGCTGCAAAGACAAATGCTTTTGCCTTTTGCGTCAGGGCTATCATCTCATCTCTTTCCAAGTAGCCTGCAATAGTAATATTTGAAGATGCTTTTGACTTAACTTTTTTCATGTCTGGACCATCTCCAATAACGATTAATTTGTATGAGGTTTTAGAGAATGCTTCCACAATTAAATCCATTTTTTTGTAAGGAACCATTCTTGAGGAAGTAATAAAGTAATCAGATGTTGTGTCGGAGATAGTGAACGCACTAACATCTACTGGAGGATAAATAACGATGCTTTCTTTACCATAAAGCTTTTTAATCCTTTTGGCAACGTAATGAGATAGCGTAATGTAGTAGTCTGGACGATTACTGGTGGCTAAGTCCCAAATTCTGATGTAATGCAAAATTAATTTTGCAAAAAAACCCTTTACCCCTTTATTAAGGCTAGACTCTGTCAAATATTGTGCATACAAATCCCATGCGTATCTTACAGGTGATAAAACATAAGAAATGTGTAATTGATTGTGGTTCGTTAAAACACCTTTACTTACACATGAAGAGCAAGAGAGTACTAATTCATAATCGTTTAGGTCAAATTGCTCTATAGCGTAAGGAAAAAGAGGTAAATATTTTCTGTAATGCTTTTTAGCAAATGGGAGCTTTTGAATAAAAGATGTGTTAACAGCTTTACCTTTTAGTATCGATTCTCTTTGAGCTGAATTTAAGAAATCAATAAGAGCAAAATGATCTAGGTCTGGCC
>JAACDD010000033.1 GCA_009937085.1 Bacteroidota bacterium | reverse complement strand
TTTTGGGGTGGAATACGTACTTGTTCAATAAGGCTCCTTATGTCGTCAACAGAGTTGTTTGAGGCAGCATCAAGTTCAAATACATTGAAAGCAAAGTCCTCGTTCGGGTCAATATCAGCACCAAGACTGTTTATTTTTTTAGCAAATATGCGTGCGCAGGTAGTCTTACCGACGCCTCTTGGTCCACAGAAAAGCATTGCCTTGGCAATCTTTTCCAAATCAATGGCATTTTGCAAGGTCTGTGTGATGGCTTGTTGACCAACTACGTCCGTAAAAGTCTGTGGTCTGTATTTTAAAGCCGATACTATAAATTCACCCATGAGGTAAAGATAAACAAACTCACCTTTTTGTCCTATGATAAATTAGAGACAAATGTGGGAATAGTGTATTTTTGTACCGCAGGCCTCCTTATCGCTCCGCCTTGGCGGAGAGGAAAGTCCGGACACCATAGCGCAGCATAGCGGGTAACGCCCGTCGCTCCGATTTATCGGAGTAGGACCAGTGCAACAGAAAGCAAGTACAGTTCGGCTGTAGTGAAACCAGGTAAACTCTATGCGGTGAAACGCCATGTAAACCAACGTTAAGGGCAGCGCGTCCAAGTTGGAGGGTAGGCGGATTGAACGTTATAGTAATGTGACGTCTAGATTAATGATAAGGCACGACAGAATCCGGCTTATGGCCTGCTTTTTTATTTATTTGTAGGCACTCCCATGGTATCAAAAAAGTCTTCCTTAGGTTCCCAAAGTTCAATTGCATTTCCATCAGGATCAAGAATATGTACAAACTTACCATATGGGAAACTTGTGATTTTGTCTATAACTTCAACCCCTACTTTTTTTAATTTTTCCACCATTTTTTCGATTTCTTGGACTCTGTAATTTACCATAAATGGCTTGTCCGAGGGTTCAAAATAGTCTGTGTCATTAGGGAATACAGACCAATGAATGTATTTGGCTTTATTCGGTTCTTTAAGATGGCGCATTTCAAAAGTTGCTCCGTAATTGTTAAGCACTAAACCGAGGTACTGTGCATACCATTTTTTTAATTTTTCTGGCGCTTCTGATTTAAAGAAAATACCGCCAATGCCAATAATTTTAGGATCGCTCATGATGCAAGATTTAGTAGCATCAAGTTACATATTTTTTGGAAGCGCACAGTTTTTTAATGCTTGTAAGCTTTCAGGACCTTGGTTAAAAAGTAAATCCAAAACAGAGAGATTAGAAATAAAGCCGTTTTTGTCAGCAAAAACTTGGGTGTAAGTTAGTACAACTTCGTTTAGATTATTCTTCATTTCCTGTAGCGGCCGTATGTCTTGATGCGCTATCTCTTTCTCGTAAGATTTTGTAAAAGTTAATTCAAAAGATAGTCCTATAAATTTTTGAATTATATCAAAAAAGGCTTTGTTAAACGCATATAAATGAGGAAAATGCGCTTTGTATAAAAATGAAATTTCATCTTCGTAAAACTCAAAATAAGGCGATGAGCGATATGCAGCTTGTATCGATTTCCAATGTTGCGCTTGCCATGGAAATTGATTATCAATAAGCACAGTTTTGTAGTCTTGATGCCCCATTTTCCCAAGGTGTTTTACAGGGATGGAAAGCATCAATTTTCCATTGGCTCCGTGAATATAAAGTCGGTTGCGTTGGGTTTGCTTTTGATAGTGGTCGTGTTGTTCTAAAATTACTTGCGACGCTTGCGCCATATACGCCCATAGGGTAATCGAACCACCATATGTAAGTGGTGCAACAACGGTACTCATTTAAGCTTTTTTATTACGTTTTCTATACCATACAACTCCTTGCCATACGGCAACAAAAGCAGCAAAAAACCAGCGATAAGATACAGGTTCACCCGAACCTCCTACAGTTGTAAATACCCTATTCCAGCGTACACGCCAATTGCGTAGTCCTTCAGTAAATCCATCTATACTCATCCAAATGAATACGGGTTTTCCCACAACATGGTCTTCAGGGACAAAGCCCCAGAAACGGCTATCTTCAGAACGGTGACGATTATCGCCCATCATCCAATAATAATCCATTTTGAAGGTATAGGAGTCAGTTGTTTCTCCATTTATTCTAATCTCACCACCAGTGTTGTTTACGGAGTTGTTTTCGTAGTCTCGAATGATTTTTTTATAAAGTGGAAAGGTTTTTTGTGTTAGGGTTACTGTTTGTCCTCTTTTAGGTATCACGATGGGTCCAAACTGATCTTCATTCCAATTGTAAAGTACATTATTGGGGAAAAACCCTGTATTGTATGTTTTAACACTATTGATTTTTCGTTTTAAGCTATCAAGTTTAATAGCTTTTGATAGTTGATCTGCCTCCTCAAGTGTCAAAAACAATGTTTTTTGGGTTTCAAGAATTTCTTTGGCTTGAATGCGGTATTGGCGTACGATTTCAATAGGAAGTCCTTTAACGCCTGTATAAATTTGATAGT
>JAACDD010000201.1 GCA_009937085.1 Bacteroidota bacterium | reverse complement strand
GGGCATCATGACGTTATTATTTATGAAGATGAAGAAGAAAAAGGCAACAAACTTGTAGCAGACGCAGATTTTATCTTCACATTAGATTTTAATACCTTAAAACGCATTGATGCTTTAGGCGAACGCGTAGCGGAAAGCAAGGCAAAAAAAATCATGATTGACCACCATCAAGAACCCGATGATTATGCCGACTTGATGTTTTCAGAACCCACAATTGGTTCTACCTGTGAGCTGGTGTATCAAATTGTTGAAGGACTTAACAAGGTAGATCTCATTAACAAAGAAGTAGCGGCTTGTATTTACACTGGCATTTTGACGGATACAGGCTCCTTTCGTTTTCCAAGCGTTACCTCCAACACACACAAGGCGGTTGCCGTGCTGCTAGAACGTGGTGCAAACCACAGTTTTATACACGAACAAATAAAAGATAGCGCGCGCCCAGATCGATTAAAATTATTGGGCATTGCATTGCAAAACATGGTGTTCTTAAACGATGTAAACACCGCCTATATCACATTGAGTCAAGACGAATTGGACGCATGCAATTTTCAAAAAGGAGATTCGGAAGGTTTTGTGAATTATGGCTTATCTGTTGCAGGGGTTCAAATAGCCGTACTGATGATTGAATATCGACATGAAGGCGTGGTAAAGTTTTCGTTTCGAAGTAAGGGAGATGTGGCGGTTAACACGTTTGCCAAAACGTATTTTGAGGGAGGTGGACACATCAACGCAGCAGGCGGTATTTCTAAACAGTCGTTGGCGAAAACGGAAGCCTATTTTGTTGAATCACTACGTGCGTTTTTTGGCAATTCGTAACTGCCCTATTTTTTGTACATTTCGACTCTCAAAATTTGAACATGATTAAAAAAATCACACTACTCACTGCAAGCCTTCTCTTAATAATTAGCTGTTCCACATCTAAAAAAGGTTTAGACAAAGGGCTTTATGCCGACATCCAAACCAACAAAGGAAATATTCTTATTCAACTTGCATATGATAAAACACCTACCACGGTAGCCAATTTTGTTTCACTTGCTGAAGGGACAAACAACCAAGTAGATAGTATTTATAGAGGAAAGTCGTATTACGATGGTCTTGTTTTTCATCGTGTAATTGCTGATTTTATGATTCAAGGCGGTGACCCAACAGCAACAGG
Organism: Bacteroidota bacterium; assembly: GCA_009937085.1. Lineage (GTDB taxonomy): Bacteria > Bacteroidota > Bacteroidia > Flavobacteriales > Flavobacteriaceae > UBA7446. Next base: position 8,375 of record JAACDD010000201.1, on the reverse strand, counting down.
TCAAGGGGGCCCAGGGTACAATTTTGAAGATGAATTTGCAGAAGAACTCAAGCATGACGGCCCAGGAATATTGTCTATGGCAAACGCAGGTCCTGACACCAACGGTAGCCAATTTTTTATTACACACAAAGAAACCCCTTGGCTAGACGGTAAGCACAGTGTTTTTGGTCGTGTAGTAACAGGACAAGCTGTTCTGGATTCCATCCAACAAAAAGACACTATCGTTGCGGTAAAGATTATCCGAAAAGGGAACGAAGCAAGAAAATTTAAAGCAGCTGAAGTTTTTGATGCGTATTTTGATGGCATTGAAGAACGTAAAGCAGCAAAAATTGCCAAACTAGAAAAGGTTAAATCAGAGAAAGCTACGGCTCTTAGCGCATTAAAAGCAGATGCAACCACAACAGACAGCGGACTTTCATATGTTATCACCAACAAAACGGATGGCACAGCTGTAGTGCCAGGTGTTACAGCTTTTACGCACTATGCCGTTTACTTTGAAGACGGGAAACTTCTAGATACTTCCATTGAAGAAGTAGCCCAAGCATACGACATGTATGACTCGCGTCGTGCTAACGGGGGTGGTTATCGTCCCATTGAAGCACGGGTTGACCCTGAAGTTTCGCTTATTGAAGGATTTAAAGAAGGCTTATCTCTATTAAAAGAAGGAGAAAAAGCTACGCTCTACCTTCCAGCAGATATCGCTTACGGCGAAGGGAACGCAGTCATTCCTCCAAATGCTACACTTGTTTTTGAAGTGGAGGTTACGGAAGTACGCGCTGAATGAAGCGGCGATTACAGCGCTGGATTTTACTAGGTGTTGTATTGTTTTTTGTTGGTTTATCGTTGATAAAGCAGCAGTCAAGTTGGATTGAGCAGTACTACGCTGGATTTTTTTACCCTTATATTTCAAATTTAAATCAATGGCTTTGGGCAAGGTTTCCATTTTCAGTTGGAGATTTTGGTTATTGTATTGCCCTTCTTTTTGGGTTATGGTCGTTAAGGGAGTTTTCATTGGGGCGTCATTTTTTGTACGTGATAACCCTACTCGGGTTGACTGTGGTGTTGTTTTACTCCTCGTGGGGGATACACTATTTTAAAACGCCCATGCGAGAACAGCGTGAACTACCTGAAGTACTTTCCGAAGCGCAACTAATTCAAGCAACTACGTATTATGCACAACAGTTGACGGCTCTTCATAACGAACTTGCTATGTCAACTGATGAAAAAGTAATGATTAAATCATCTCCAAAAAAAATCTTGCAATTGGCTACAGCGACAATGCGTTCTTCGGCTTTACGGCCTCCGCAGGTAAACGGAAAAGCAAAAGCTACACTTTTCCCTACATTGTTAAGTTATATGGGGTTTGGCGGGTATTTAAACCCGTTTACACATGAAGCGCAGGTAAACACACTCCAACCCAAACTAAAAATTATCACCACAGCATGCCATGAAATTGCACATCAATGGGGCTATGCCGCTGAGGAAGAAGCGAATTATATAAGCATTAAAGTAAGTGTGTCATCTGATAAAAAATTGGTTGCCTACGCTGGAAATATATTGGCGTTTCAGTACCTCACCAATGCCTTATATCGCTACGATGCCCAGTTAGCAGAAAAACAGTACTATGCTGTTCCAAAAGGAGTTTTAGCGCATTTTAAGGAGCTGCGTACATTTTGGAGGCAGTACCAAAATCCGTTTGAGCCTGTATTTGAAAAAAGCTATGACCAGTATCTAAAAGCAAACCGCCAAAAGGCAGGTATCAACAGCTACTCGCTGGTGGTAGGTTTGTTGGTGGATGATATTATCAATCCAGAATAACAACTGCAGCTTTAGTTTTACTGGGAAGTTTTAGATGTAATAGAATAGTTTAAAAACATTTCATGCTTCTTGAGTTCTCAATGCGTATTTTTGCAGCATGCGTAGAAAAAATCCAATCCCCCCCATTGAAAAACTTAGTATTGACGGTATCGCCAAAAAAGGCAAAGGAGTCGGACGAACCGAAGAAGGACAGGTTGTTTTTGTACAAGGCGCAATTCCAGGTGATGTTGTTGATGTAAGCGTTCAAAAAAAACGACGCCGACACTTAGAAGGAAAAGTATCACATATACATACCGAAAGCGAAGACAGAACACTTCCTGCATGTGAACATTTTGGGACCTGTGGCGGCTGTACTTGGCAACACATGGAATACGATGCGCAATTGCGGCACAAACAACAAGAAGTTGTCGATGCACTTGAGCGAATTGGAGGTGTAGACGTTCCTAGTTATGCTCCTATTATAGGATGTGAAAACATTTTTGGATACCGCAATAAAATGGAGTTTAGTTTTTCTGCAAGGCGTTGGTTAACTGCAGCAGAGATAAGTGGAGATAAAATAGTAGAAGATCGTTCAGCACTTGGGTTTCACATTCCAGGGATGTGGGACAAAATTGTAGATATTTCGTACTGTCATATTCAACCCGAACTTCCCAATAATATTCGAAATGAGGTAAAAGATTACGCTCGAAAAAACGAACTGTCATTTTTTGATGCACGAGATAAAGAAGGGCTCTTGCGTTCATTGATGCTACGAACAACGCTTTCGGGGGAAATCATGGTCGTGATTCAGTTTTTCCACGAAGACAAGGAGGCAATCGAAGGCTTACTTGATCATTTGGTTACAACTTTTCCAAATATTACCTCACTGCAATACATTATCAATGAAAAGGCAAATGACACCATTTACGATCAAGAAATTCACCGCTATCACGGAACGCATTACATAACTGAGAAAATGGGTGATTTGGCATTTCGCATTACACCAAAAGCATTTTACCAAACCAATCCAGCTCAAGCAGAAGTGCTTTATACAAAAGCCTTAGCCATGGTGGAATTAAATGAAACGGATGTGGTTTACGATTTATACACCGGACTCGGAACTATTGCACAATTTGTAGCGAAAAGCTGTAAAAAAGTCATTGGAGTAGAATCTGTTCCTGATGCAATTGTCGCTGCCAAAGAAAATGCGAAACGAAATAAAATTTCAAATACCGAGTTTGAAGTTGGGGATATGCGTAAGGTTTTTACTGACAAATTTGTAGCGCGTCATGGAAAAGCAGATGTAATTATCACAGACCCACCTCGCGATGGCATGCATAAGGATGTTATTAATCAATTACTTGAATTAAAGACGCCTAAAATACTGTATATCAGCTGTAATCCTCAAACACAAGCACGTGATTTAGCATTGCTAAACGAAATGTATAAGGTGCTAATTAGTCAGGCAGTTGATATGTTTCCGCATACGCAACATGTAGAAAATATTGTACTTTTGGAATTACGGAAATGAAAAGATACACCTACTTATTCGCGCTAGCTGTATGTAGCTTTATAAGCTGCGAACCTGATGACATCTGTCTGGCCGAAACACCTGGTACACCACGATTGGTTGTTGTGTTTTACAACGCCTTACAGCCTGAAAACAAAAAGGAAGTGCCTGATTTACAGGTTAAAGGCTTGGAATTGGATGATGTGTTCCATAATGGCACTAGCGATTCAATTGCCATACCGTTAAAGACAAAAGCCCTCATAACTGATTTTGTGTTTACTAAAACTGAAAATGATGTGGTCTTAGAAGAAGAAATCACATTCAAATACAGCAGTTATGATCGCTTTATCAGTCGTGCTTGTGGGTATCAAAAAAACTTTACAAATGTGCAATCCGAACGTATAAACACAGCTACTTGGATAGAAAGCATAGAAGTCCTAACAGACACAATTTCAGACATTAAAACTACTCATGTTAAAATATTACATTAATTTTTTAATACTTTTATTTTGCGGTAGTATTTGGGCGCAAAATGAAACAAAATCCGATAGTTTGGCAACTGAAATCCGGTATGGAATTCGTTTGGGAATAGACATTAGCAAACCCATTCGTATGCTCATTGAACCCGACTATAAAGGACTTGAGTTAGTGGGTGATTATCGCCTTTCACGCAATCTTTTCGTTGCTGCAGAGGTTGGTAGTGAAACCAAAAAAATTGATAAAGATGCTGTTGATTTTGAAACTTCTGGTACTTATGTAAAGTTAGGTATTGACTACAATGTGTATAACAATTGGGTAGGAATGGACAACCTTATTGTAGTTGGATTTCGCTATGGGTTTAGCCAACATTCGCAAACATTACACGGATACGCGTTGCTGAACAATGATCAGTATTGGCAAGAAGACAACCGCATTTCACTCGCTGATCCGAAAAAATTTGAAGGGCTTAACGGACATTGGATTGAGCTACAACTAGGCGTAAAAGCAGAATTGCTTCAAAACCTATACATGGGAATAAGTCTTCAAATGCATCGATTGTTATCTGACAAGGCTCCTGAAAACTTTGAAAACCTATTTATTCCTGGGTTTAACAAAGTACTGACAGACAATCCTTACGGTGCAGGTTTAAACTATACCATAAGCTACCAACTCCCTATATACAAGAAATAATTAGCACTTTTTAGGTGCTTTCTTCCAAGGAAATTTAACCCATAGTGCATCGCCTTTGGCTAAAAATTTAGGTGCGCAAAAACTTGCCAGCACCGCTGAACCTAAAAGTAACGGTAAATAGGGCAACGGCATTAGCATGCCAATACCAACTCTAAATAGCACGAATAACACGCCAAACACTACAAGATTTAGCAGTAAGGCTTTTGACTTTACAGACATTAGTTTGTTTTTAATTTATGAATCTTCTTCGTTCCGCTGTACAGTTCGTATTTAACCAGCTTACTTTCCAATTTTCCATTAAATAGCTTAATCTTTCTCGAAGGTCGCAATCCAACAGATTTAATCGCCTCTAGATTTGATGTGATAAACCAAGCATTTGTACCTGCGTAAGATTGCTTTAAGGTGTCTCCAATTCGTTTATAAAACACATCCGCATCTATCATAAGACGTTCTCCGTAAGGGGGGTTAAACAGCATATGTAACGGTTTTTCTTCTTGTTCTTTTTGGGTGTGGAAAAAATCGTGCTGTGAAATGGTGACAAATTCTGAGAGATTTGCGTTTTGAACATTCTGCTGCGCTTTGCGTATGGCAGATGGTGCTTTGTCATACCCTACTATTGAATGAGAGAATTCACGGACTTTTTTTAGTGCAGACTCCTCGATTTTAGTATATAAGTCATTGTCCCAATCAAGCCATTTTTGGAACGCGAACTCCTTGCGGTTAAGACTCGGCGGGATATTACACGCAATCATGGCTGCTTCAATTAACAGCGTTCCGCTCCCGCACATAGGGTCTAAAAAATTAGTATCCCCGTTCCATCCAGAATGTAACAGTATTCCCGCTGCAAGCACCTCATTGATGGGTGCAATATTGGTAGCGGTTCGATACCCGCGTTGATGCAAAGATGCACCAGAACTATCTAGGGAAACTTCTAAAAACCTGTCGGTTACATATAAATGAATACTTAAATCAGGAAAATCTTTATCCACACTTGGGCGACTACCGGTGCGGTTTCGAAACCTATCTACAAGTCCGTCTTTAGCTTTTTGCGCAACATACATGCTGTTTTGTGCTTTTTGCATCATTACAGTTGCGCGAATAGCAAAGGTGTGATCATTGGTCATATAATCTTCCCACGGAAGATCAAGCATTACCTTGTATACATCTTGTTCGGAAGAAATAGATCTTTTTCCTATGGGTTTAAGAATACGAAGTGCTGTTCGTAAGCACAAGTTTGTTTTGTACATAAAGCCCGTATCCCCTACAAAGCGTACATTACGAACGCCTGTTTGAACTGACTGAGCACCCAATTGCTTGAGTTCTTTAGCCAAAATTTCTTCAAAGCCAAAGAGCGTTTTGGCTACCATTGGGAACAAACCCTGATTGTTGTTATTCATAGGGCTAAAATAGTTTAAATTTGCACGATGATGGAAGATAATCCTGCTTGGTACAAAACGTGGTTTGATACACCTTTTTACCACACCTTATACCAAGATAGAAATATTGCAGAAGCACAGCATTTTCTGCAAAACCTTATTGAGAATTTACCGATAAAACCTCAAGATCGCATTATGGATATTGCATGCGGACGGGGAAGACATGCGTTGTTTTTGGCGGAACAAGGTTTCCAAGTTACGGGAACTGATTTAAGCCCAAATAGTATTTCGTATGCCCAACAAGAAGCCAAAAGAAGGAAGCTTAAAGCAACGTTTTATGTTCATGATATGCGAAATAAAGCACAAGAAAAAGCGGATGTAGTTCTCAATGTTTTTACGAGCATTGGCTACTTTGAAGATGTGGTAGACAACACGAAGGCCATTCAAGCTTTTTATGACAATTTAGTAGATGGTGGTATCGCGGTAATCGATTTTTTACATGTCCCACAGGTGAAAAAAAATTGGGTTTCCGATGAGGTTGTCACCAAAGGGGGTATTGAGTTTACGCTAAAGCGTACTTTTGAAAAGGATTGGATTAAAAAAGACATCTTGTTTTCACACGAAGGAAGTGCATACGCTTTTACAGAACGCGTACGCGCGCTAACGCGTGATGACTTTGAGCAAATATGCAGCAAAGTTGGATTTCATATTACAAAGATATTTGGCAATTACTCCTTAAAACCTTTTGACACTAAAACTGCTGAACGCCTTATTTTAATAGTACAAAAATGAATATAGTTCTTCCTTTTCTTTCTGTTGTCATTGGGGCTTTGTTGGTATTTATTGGACTTACGAAATCACAGAAGCGCTTACGTCTATTGTTGGCGTTTAGTGGTGCGTTTTTATTGTCTACAACCATTACTTCGCTGCTTCCAGAAATTTTTACACATGCCAACTCATCTATTAGCTATTGGATTTTAGCAGGGATAGTAGTGCAAGTAGTACTGGAGAATATTTCTAAAGGAGCTGAGCACGGCCACATCCATATTCACAAGAGTTCTAAACTTCCTTGGGCAATGGTTTTGGGATTGTCGTTGCATGCATTTATAGAGGGGTTTCCAATTCATAACCACGCGCAATTACTTTGGGCAATTGTTGTCCATAAGCTTCCTATTGCCATGTTGTTAACAGCTGCGCTTTGGCAAACAAAGACTTCAATGAGACTGCGAATTGCGTTCCTTATAGGGTTTGCATTAATGACTCCATTAGGGAGCTACCTAAATGCAACTACAGAATTCTTACAGCCCTATGCAATTCAGATTACGGCATTAGTAGCTGGTGTCACTTTGCATATTTCAACGACTATACTTTTTGAAAGTGCTGAAAATCACAGGTTTAACACTTCAAAAATTATAGTGATCTTATTTGGATTAGGCTTAGCAGCTTTATTGCATTAGGAACCTGAATAGATGCTCTAACAAGAAAAGTGTTTCGTTTTTTTTACTACATTTGAATCATGTAACAGTTCCCAAATCTGTTTTTTCACGTAGATAATCTGTCCGCAAACGAGACATCACCTACCCAACACGTATTTTATCCAAACATTTTTGGGAGCATAAAACTTACTGCAATGATTCCTAAAAAACCTGTTAGTGCTAGGCGGTTGCGGTAGTGCCGTGTTAGCGGCTGCAGTCTATACTTTTTTTAAGTAAGGAGTTACTGTAAAATTAGCACATAAAAACCCCTAACATTAAATACTATAATTTACAGGATATGCCACTACTAAGAGGAGAAATCGCATCTGAAATAGCATTTAAGCTAAAAAAAAACAAAGAAACACTTCGTCAAAAATTTAACGAACACACAAAAGGTGTCCGTTACTTCTGTACGGACAACTTACTACCAATCGATTGGTGTAATCAAATAAATAACGCATTCCCAAAGACATCGGAAATGTCGCTAAAGAAAAGTATTCGAGAAGACAAATATATAGGGGTTCAAATGGATAAGTACAAGGCAATTATAGCGGATGTGATTTATGCTTTTCAAGACAACCAAGTGGTACAAGTGATTAAGGAAATTTGCAATTTAGAGGAATGTTCAGCTGATGCCTCATTGTATGCGGGAGGTATTTCATCTATGAGTAAAAAACAGTTTTTAAAGCCGCATTTAGATAATTCACATGATAAGGACAGAGATAAATGGCGTGTTTTAAACTTACTATACTACACTACACCTGACTGGAAAAAAGAATTTGGTGGTAACTTAGAAGTGTGGCCCGATGGTTTAAAAGGAAATCCAATAACAATTGTATCAAAATTTAATCGGCTAGTGGTAATGGGTACAGATAAAGATTCTTGGCACTCTGTAAGCCCTATTACTGTTGATAAAAGAAGAAATTGCGTATCAAATTATTACTTTTCCAACACACCTTTAAACAAAGAAGATTCCTTTCACGTTACTTTATTTAGAGGCTGGCCAAAGCAAAAATTGCAAAACGCTGTATTGCGCTTAGACGGATT
>JAACDD010000032.1 GCA_009937085.1 Bacteroidota bacterium | reverse complement strand
CCAAATAACGTATACTCATTGAGCTAAACAGGGAATTATTCCGCGTTAATCGCGTATATCAGATTGCGTGAATTTTGTTCTTGAAATGAGTGAAATTTGTACATAGAATTAAATTAGCAAAGAGATTATATCTTGGTTTTTAGTGGACTAGGCTATCAATTCAGTTAGTTGGGTTTAAAATAACGGACCGACAAAAAAGTAAGTGTTAAATTATATCTAAACATATTTTAACTAAATTTGAATCAGTAACAGCTCCAAATCTGTTCTACTACCTATGGCCTACGTAATTCATTTTTAGAACTTCTTGGACTGCCATATAAGAGCAATTTGGTATGGCTCATATTTCTATTGAATGTACGCATAATCTCGCTGTTTAAAATCCCGGATCTAACTACGTTTAGTGATTCGTTACTTATAAATTTAATAATCGATGAGATTTTATTTATTACTATTACTATATAATTATGGTATTTGTTTTTCTCAAGTTGAAGACAAAAGTTTAAAAAAGTTAGCTACCAACTGTATATTTCATTCCAATTCAATTTCCCTTCATCCATTTGGAATATTCATGTCGAGAGTGAGTCATAATTTTCAATTGAAATCCGAGGAAAAATCATCTATTGTTATTAATTTTTCAAATGGAAATATTTGGTTACCATATGTAAAAACATATAATCCTTTAAATGAAGCGGATAGAATTTCCATGAAAAATACTGTTTGGCATAAACGAGAAGGAAGGTTTGACACATCTAATTCACCAGCAAAAACTAGTGAATTTCATGCTGATGGCGTTATCCGACAATATCAAATTCAATTCAATATTCCAATATCTACTGAACATGAACTTCAGGCTAGTTGCCGTATGTTTTCATTGGACAAAGGTAAAATTCCATACGCGCTACTAACAAGTGATCAATTTATCGAGTGGTTTCATTCGAATATAGCAGGAGGTGAAGATCCATTTGCAAGAAAGGCCTATGGATTAAATCAAGCAAAAATTCAATATAAAGATGAAAAAGGAAAAACATTAAACTTAAAGAACGGAGATTTTGTGTTTTCTGGTATTGATTTAACGTATTACTATTACCCCAATATATATTTTTTCAAAAAGAAAGATATATACATGAATATTGGATTACAAATTGGAGCTAACGTAACTAAAATAAATCCATCAATGGATATTGGGGTAAATTCTACATTGATAAAGAGAATAAAAAAGAATAACAATGAATTTTTTATTGGATTAAGCCTTAGTGCTTTACGTATGAAAGCACTTAATTTTGGGGATGGCGTACAATTGAGTAACAAAAAATATTTACACAGTGCTGAATCGCATTTTAAATATGTAAAACGACTTAGCAATAGGAGATATTTTTCAACAGCAATAAACTGGTTTATTCAAAGTTCCTATAATAAAAAAAGTGATTTTGACTATTTGGTCTTAACAGGGGAAAGAATATCCACTCATTGGCATTATGCTAGTTCGCACCTATATAAAATGCTGTCTGCACATACGTTAACTTTTTCTTACGGCACTAGAAACATTGCTTATAGCATGTATTTAAGAGAAGATATTCTTGTTGATAATGCTCCCGATATTCAGACGGGACTTGGAATAAAGCTTTATATTAAATAGAAATAGCAGCACATAAGACACATGCCGGCAAGTCTTAATAGTAAAAAATAACGCGCGCCAGCATATATTAAAATCTGCGTTTTCGGCTTTTTAGCATCTCCTACTCCTCACTTGCTGGTCGCTCCAATAAATCAGGTTGGTAGTCTAAGGCATTTCCTTCGCCTGAAAGGCGAATAATATCCTTGTCTATCTTTTTAAACTCCTTAGCCGAACTGTTATAGTGGTTTACTACCGTACCTATCGATTTCCCTAATCTGCCGTGCACATCTTCAAAAGAGTTTAGGTGAGCCGAAAGCTTATCTACATTTTTTAAAATGTCTTGTATGGAATTTTCAATTTTCAGGTTGTGTAATGCCTTAACTGTAATTTGCAACATCGGAAAAAGACTCATAGGTGATACAATCATCACCTTTTTTTCATAGGCGTATGATACCAAATCACGGGAGTTAATTTGCAAAGTCCCTACCCTACTATTGAGTAAGTCTTGGTACAGTCCGTCAGCGGGAATAAACATATAAGCGTAATCCGTTGTATCCTCATTTGGACGGATGTATTTTGCAGTTTCGTCTATGCGCTTTTTAATATCGCCTTTAAACGTTTGCTCTAGAGTTTTAATGGCTTCAGGGTCGCTGCTTTCCACCATTTTGTTGTAGTTATCCAATGAAAACTTCGCATCAATAGGAATAATAAAATCACCCACTTTTACAATGGCATCCACTGCTTCACCGTTGGTAAAGCTGTACTGCATTTGAAACAATTCGGGAGGCAGCACATTTGCCAATAGATTTTCAAGTTGAATTTCACCTAAAATACCACGTTGCTTTGAATTGCCTAAAATCTTCTCCAATGTCTTCATTTGGTTGGCAAAACTGAGTACTTGTTCGTTTGTGCCTTTGATTTCAGAAAGTGCTTTTGTTACGTCGGTGATAGCCTTTTTGGATTCCGTAAATTGTTGCGTAATAGACAGATTCGAAGAACGCTGATAATCGCTAATACCTTTAGTGATATTGGTGAGTTTTTGCTCTAACTCCACACGAGTCTCTTTAGCGTTGGAATCTGCTTCGCGTCGAATGGCTTGAATTTCTTCACGCAACTGAGAATTGAGTTGCATCAAAAATTCATTCGAAACCCCTTTGGTTTGATTCTTTTGATTGATAAGAAAAAACGCAACAAGTGCCACCAAAACAATGGCAACCGTAATCCACTCCATGTTAAAAATGTTTGCTTAAATATACGTGAATTAACGCAATCTATTTTGTCAAATACATCTTTCTGCGTCCGTACAACTCGTAAAATTGATCGTCTTGAAGGTTATCTATAAACAAGATACTTTCCCCCGTACTTTTCATTTCTGGTCCCAATGCCTTATTTACATTAGGGAACTTATTAAATGAAAACACAGGTTGCTTGATGGCAAAGCCTTCCAATTGCGGATTGAAATCGAAATCAGACACTTTTTTGTCGCCGATCATAACTTTCGTCGCATAATTCACATACGGCTCTTTATATGCTTTTGCAATAAAGGGTACTGTTCTAGACGCTCGCGGATTGGCTTCAATGATATAGACTACATCGTGTTTTATCGCAAACTGAATATTGATCAGTCCAACCGTATTCAACGCTAGTGCAATCTTTTTGGTATGATCTATAATTTGCTGCATGACAAAATCACCCAAATTAAAGGGTGGCAAAGTAGCGTTAGAGTCGCCCGAGTGAATACCGCAAGGCTCGATATGCTCCATAATGCCAATGATATACACATTTTCGCCATCGCAGATAGCATCTGCTTCAGCCTCAATTGCGCCATCTAAATAGTGATCTAACAACAGTTTGTTGTTAGGTATTTTATGCAATAAATCTACTACATGCTTTACTAGGTCTTCTTTATTAATGACAATTTTCATGCCTTGACCGCCCAACACATACGAGGGTCTAACCAAAATAGGGAAATTCAATTTGTCGGCAAGCACAAGAGCTTCGTCAGCCGTTTCTGCTACACCAAATTCTGGGTAAGGGATGTTGTTTTCCTTGAGAAGCGTAGAAAAGCTTCCGCGGTCTTCCGCCAAGTCTAACGATTGGTAACTCGTTCCCATAATTTTAATGCCGTAGCGGTCCAGTTTTTCGGCAAGCTTTAACGCCGTTTGACCACCTAACTGTACAATCACGCCTTCGGGTTTTTCGTGACGGATGATATCGTAAATATGTTCCCAAAAAACAGGCTCAAAATAAAGCTTATCTGCCGTGTCGAAATCTGTAGAAACCGTTTCAGGGTTACAGTTAATCATAATCGTTTCGTAGCCCGCTTCGCTGGCAGCTAACACGCCATGAACGCAGCAATAATCAAACTCAATCCCTTGTCCGATTCGGTTTGGTCCAGAGCCAAGTACCACAATTTTTTTGCGGTCAGAAACGATACTTTCATTATGCACAGACACGTTACCTTCGGATGTTTCCATCGTACTTTCAAAAGTGGAATAGTAATAAGGTGTTTTTGCTGTAAACTCTGCTGCACAGGTATCTACCAACTTATAAACACGTTGAATGTTCATTTCGTCACGTTTGCTGTTTACCTCACTT
>JAACDD010000200.1 GCA_009937085.1 Bacteroidota bacterium | reverse complement strand
GATCATTATCCTGAGTTTGAAAAATATGGGTATCCAACCGGTGGTTTTAATTGGTTATGGTATTATGCGATGCAACAAATGGGTGATGACGATTCTAAAGAGGAACAACAAAACTTAAAGGCCAAAATTAAATTGCGTTTGGAAGCAACAAACAAGCTTACATCAGTAATCCCGAATATGTATTTACAGCGTACTTTCAACAAAATAGCAGGCACGAGTATGGAAGAGCATTTAACCTATTTAGAAGCAACTGGCGATTTTCATGAAAAATTAAGACTGTATTTTTACCCTAGAATATTTGAGAATGTATATGCAGATACTATTGATTGGAATCAATTTAAACCTGAGTTTTATAGAGCTACTTCAGATATAAAACCTTTTAAAACAGTACTCCCATTAATTCTTTCGACTTTATTCTTTATCCTTATATCAATTCCTAAGATTAGAAATTTATAAATCATTAGTTAGCCTATGCTGCATTTTATTAAGGTGCACAGCAAGTATATTTCAATTATTTTAAAGCAAAAGAAAAAGTCAAGATGCATTTTTACTATATTTTCTTAAAAAAGAAAAATTTCTAACATTTATTTGATAGCTTCTTTTATTTAAAACCAGATATTTGTATAAATTGTTGCCATGGCACAAAAACCGAGTATTCCAAAAGGCACCCGTGACTTTCTACCCGCTGATGTAGCGCGCAGGTCATATGTGATTAACACCATCAGAACCCATTTTGAACGCTATGGTTTTCTGCCTATCGAAACGCCGTCGATGGAAAAGTCGGCCTCTTTGCAAGGGAAGTATGGCGAAGAAGGCGATCGCTTAATGTTCCATGTGCTGAATTCAGGCGAGAAGGTAAAAAAAGCAGATACAGCTGCATTAGCAGAAAATAAGCTGGGACGTTTTACGCAGTCCATCTCCGAAAAGGCATTGCGTTACGATTTGACCGTACCATTTGCACGCTTTGTGGTACAACATCAAAACGAACTTAGCTTTCCGTTTAAAAGGTATCAAGTGCAATCGGTTTGGCGTGCTGACAGGCCGCAACGCGGACGTTTTCAGGAATTTACCCAATGTGATGCGGATGTTGTAGGCGCCGTAAGTCCAGTTTTAGAAGCTGAATGTATTCAATTATTCGATGCCGTTTTCCACTCACTTGATTTAAAAGACGCTACGATTCGTATCAACCACAGAAGTATTTTGTCTGGCATTGCAACCTATTTGGGCGCGCCAGATCGCATTACAGATTTTACTGTGGCATTAGATAAGTTAGATAAAATTGGCGCAGCGGGTGTATTTGACGAATTGAAACAAAAAGGCTTTGGTGAAGATGCACTTGCAAAGCTTACTCCTTTGATAGCGCTTTCGGGACCTATAGAAACACAACTAGATACGCTAGAATCGTTACTTTCAGATCAACCTTTGGCTATTGAAGGTATCTTGCATTTACGTGCTGTATTGCGATTTATTTCACCATTGCATGTGAGTAACTTGGCTTTTGATTTAACGCTTGCGCGTGGACTGAATTATTATACGGGAATTATTTTTGAGGTTGCCCCGCCTAAAACAGTTGCAATGGGCTCCATTGGAGCAGGGGGACGTTATGACGATCTTACAGCACTTTTTGGACTTAAAGACATGCATGGACTAGGTATTTCGTTTGGCTTAGATCGTTTATGTATGGTTTTGGAGGAATTGGATTTGTATCCAACAACATTGCAGCAAGCGGTGGATGTGGTTGTGCTTCATTTTGGTGATGCGTATATGCAAGACTTAATTCCGTATATTGAAAAGTGCCGCGCAGGGGGACTTCGAGTGTTGACGTATCCCACCAATCACAAACTTAAAAAGCAAATGCAATTTGCAAACCAATCTAATGCGCCATGGGTGTTATTTTATGGAGAAGAAGAGCAAAAAGAACGCGTTTTGTCGGTTAAAAATATGGACAACGGAACAACAAATAAAATAACGCTTGATGCGTTTGACGCAACTGTACTTTCTACGTAATTTTATTTATTTCATCTTCTATTTCACGTATTTTATCTTTCATCCGATTGACAATCTCCTCATTGTCAGGGTTTTTTCCAGTAATCAGCCAGTCTAAACTATATTCAGGAAAGTTTTTAGCTACACCAATAAGAACTTCATGACTAATGCTAGAATGACGTCTTAAGCAGGTAGAAACTGCATTTTGACCTGCACCAATAATGCGTTCGAACTTTGATATTGATAAGTCTTTATCGTCAATTATTTGACGTAATCTGTCGTGAATTTCCATGCTTCAAATTTATAGGGGTTTTCACTAATTTTTGTTCATATTACACTGTAAATAGGAACATATCACTAACATTTTTTAAAAAGAAAAAAGGTACTATATAATATAGGTTGTTTTAAAAAAAAAAGTGATAGGGGTAATACAACCCTTACAAATGCTTACATATTAATTTACTCAAAGTTCGTTTTATTTAGCTGTAAACATCAAAATCGGTATAATTAGATTGCCAAATGTTGAAACGAAAATACATCTAAAGATATAGTTTTTTTGAATACCTAAAAGAGGCTGATAAGTCATTCAAAGATATTTGTGCTATGTAAAATTTTTAAAAGAGCTGTATTAGTGTCATTGTAAACTTGCAAAAGGTGTTTTTTATATACGCTGAACCAACAGGTAAAGAGCGACTTTTTTAATTTATTTAAGGTCGCTTCTGTAGTAGTTTTAAGGAATATAAACCTAGACGGAATGTTGTTTTATAAATTGTCAGATGTAGTGAAGATGTATGGTTTTAATTTTTGTTATGTTAAAAAAATCGGGGGATTTTTATTAAATATTAATTTTAAGTATTTAGATCTTGACAAAATCCTTTAAAACTATACTGTTCGTACTTTTTTTATGTGGTGTTTCTGCGCAAACAACAACCATTGGTAGCGGTAGTTATACCAATACATTTCCTGGTGTAGACTCATCAAATAGAAATGGATATCCTGGCGGTTCTCCACAACTTTCTGGTGCTGCGCAATACAAGCCCGTTCCCACAAACGATTGGTGGTCACTTCTTCTTAAAGAAAATCATGTAAGCAACCTCTTTAATTACCCATTTACCATGCGAACTACCGCATCGGGATTGGGGCTTACTTATGTTCCTTTTGGCGTGGTTGGGGATAAACAAACCGTACATTTAGGTGTTCAGGGATTAAATAGTTCACGCGCTACTGTTTCCAATCATACCGATTGGACAGTTACTATGCAGTGGTCTGCAAGTGGACGTAGTTTTTCAGCAACAAGCGGAATTGGAATGCCATTTGTATACCTAACAAAAGGAAGTGCTAATGTTGCGCAAGTGGAGGTGAAAGCAGGAAATGCAACGTTGTACAATGAAATGCTTTTAATAGAAAATGCTCAAGAAGGTGTAGATTATGCGGTGTATGCGCCTGTTGGCAGTTCATGGACCCAAAATGGAGCTATTTACACATCAACTCTTAATGGAAAAGACTATTGGTCTGTTGCCATGCTTCCACAAAGTAATACCAACGCTTTGCAAACAGCCAACACTTACAAAAAGTTTGCCTATGTCTTTCCTTCCAATACTACTGTAACCTGGAATTACAACGAAAACACAAGTGTTTTACGCACCGATTTTGAAATAACCCCTGACGTTAAAGAGGGAACGTATAACACAGTACTTCAAGGGCTTCTACCGCATCAGTGGTCTCATTTAGCAGCAAATTCGCCTTTGCCAAACCGAGAAACGTATACCTCGGTTCGTGGTGATTTGAAAATGTTAGATGGCAATACATTTGCTACTGAAAATACGTTTTATGGTATTCTACCAACGTTACCGTATTTGGCAAACTACAGCGATTCTTTTAATCCTTCTGATTTGGGAAGTAAAGTAAGTCTATTGGAAAATGATGCACTAGCGTCTTGGACGGACTCATATAACGAAGGACAAATGATGAATCGTTTGGTGCAAACAGCCCGTATAGCCCATAAAACTGGAGATACTGCGGCACGAGATAAAATGATCGCTACGGTAAAAGAGCGACTTGAAGATTGGCTTAGCTATGAAGCTGGAGAGGTTGCTTTTCTTTTTTATTACAACAATACATGGTCAACACTTTTTGGTTATCCTGCAGGTCATGGTCAAGATACAAACATCAATGACCACCATTTTCATTGGGGTTATTTTATTCACGCAGCAGCTTTTGTAGAGCAGTTTGAACCAGGTTGGGCCAATCAATGGGGGGATATGGTAAATCAGCTTGTCAACGATGCGGCATCACCCAGTAGAACAGATGATAAATTCCCATTTTTACGAAACTTCAGCCCTTATGCTGGGCATGCATGGGCAAATGGTTTTGCTACTTTCCCACAGGGGAACGACCAAGAGTCTACTTCTGAGAGTATGCAGTTTAACTCCTCATTAATACACTGGGGTTCTGTTACGGGAAATGACGCCATTCGCGATTTGGGAATATATTTATACACCACCGAACAAACTGCCGTAGAAGAATACTGGTTTGATGTGGATGATGACCTATTTCCAGAAACCTATACCCATAATGGAAGTCCTCTAAGCATAGCCTCTAGAGTATGGGGAAATTCATACGATAGCGGTACCTTTTGGACAGCGGATATCGCTGCCGCTTACGGTATTGAAATGTATCCCATTCATGGCGGTTCGTTGTACTTGGGGCATAACACTACTTATGTGCAAAAATTATGGACCGAAATACAGCAAAATACAGGGATTTTGTCCAATGAAGAAAACGCCAATTTATGGCATGACGTCTATTGGTGCTACGCCGCTTTTATTGATCCAGACAAGGCAATTGAGCTTTATGATTCCTATCCAGACAGAGGCTTAAAATTTGGTATTTCAGATGCGCATACCTATTACTGGTTGCATAATATGAAGGCTATGGGGACTGTCAAAACAGATGTTACGGCAAATCACCCCATTGCAGTTGCATTTGAGCAAAACGGAGAAACAACTTATGTCGCACATAATTATTCAAATACAGACATAACGGTAGGTTTCTCAGATGGTTTTTCATTGAGTGTTCCCGCAAACACCATGAAAACCAATAGGGATATTGAACTTTCAGGAACGATAAGCGCAAGCTTTAGTCAAGCCTATAGCGGTGGAAGTGTAGATTTAACAGTTGAAGCAGCTGGTATTGGAATCACCAAGATTGAATTTTTTAACGAAGATGGTTTGTTTGCAACTGATACCACAGTTCCCTTTTCCACAAAAGCGGATAACCTTGCAACTGGAGTTCATAATTTTTATGCTAAAGTGCATAACAACTCAGGGTTTGTGGCAACCAACTCGGTACAAGTTTTGGTGGGCGAACAAAAGCCCTTTTTAAATCAGCCTTTTCAACTTCCAGGAACAATTCAAGCTGGAAACTACGATTATTTTGAAGGGGGTAAAGGACAAGATGTCTCTTATTTCGATTCTACGGTTGGAAATAATGGTGCTGAATTTGGGAATTTTAGGATTGATGAAAACGTAGATGCAGTTTCAGATGCTGAGGGCAAAACGATTGGCTGGGTTGAAGCAGGGGAGTGGCTAGAATATTCGGTTGACATTGCGCAATCGGGTTATTATAAAATGGACTTTCGATATGCATCCAATAACGCTTCTGGTGGGCCTTTTAGCCTCGAATTAGACGGTCAACAAGTTGCGTCTAATATTACAGTTTCTTCAACAGGCGATTGGGACAATTGGGCAACTAAGACTGTTACTGGAATTCCGCTAACAGAAGGTGAACATATTCTTAGAGTTGCTATTGCACAAGGCGGATTCAATTTGGGTAATATGACTTTTACACGAACTTCAAACTTGGATTATACCCCGTTAATTGCAGATGCAGGTGCCAATATTACGGTTGAAATACCCGCAACTACGGCACAACTTAACGGAACGCAAAGCACAGTTCCAAATGCAAGTAGTACAACTTATCAATGGACACAGCTTTTTGGACCTACAGCAGCAAGTTTTGCAGATAATCAATCGCTTACTACTGCTATTTCTAATTTGGAGCAAGGGATTTATAAATTTGAATTGTCTCTAACCGAATCCGGTACTACGGCCAAAGACGATGTGTATGTTAATGTACAAAACGGAAACAATTCGTTGCCAAGTATTACAATAACTTCACCGGATAATGACGATTCATTTGTTTCGGGTGATACAGTTGAAATTTCCGCTACTGCATCAGATTTTGATGGCACAATTTCAAAAGTTGAGTTTTTTAATGAATCAACTAAACTGGGTGAGGATACAACCCAGCCGTTTGCTTATTCATGGACCCCGGCAGTAGGCTCTTATACAATTACTGCTAAAGCCATAGATAACGATGGCGGTACTGCTACAACCACACCTATTTCCTTTAATGTAAATCAAAGATTCTATTGCGATTTTAACGATTCTGCTCATACTGATGGAAGTTCATTTTCAACTGGATATAATTTTACATTTGAAACCATTGGCAACAGTGTAAAGTTTACAGTTGAACTTTTGGATACAGACAAGTCGGGAGTTGTGGCGTATTTGTTTAGGCAAACTCCGTTTAATGAATCTCAAATGGATGCACAAGGCAATAAAGTCTTTACCAAAACGGTTGGTGGTTTCACTCAGGGGGATGAAATCAGTTATGCAGTAAAATTTGCTTTTGCAGGCGGTCTTTCTGTTACTAAATATTTTCAATATGAAGTAGGTACAAGCTGTGTGTTAAGTTTTGATTCAGTAAATCCTGATTTTGTTGTTGGAATGTATCCAAACCCAACTTCTGGAAAGGTTGTTATTTTATCTGACGAAGAGGTTTATGTTGAAGTGTACGATGTTATGGGCAAAAGCATTACAACCAGTTCAACTAAAAATATCGATCTTACTGCTTACCAAAGCGGTGTGTATTTTGTCAAAGTGATGTGTGTTACTAGCGCAAAACAGCACGTTTTAAAACTTGTCAAAAAGGAATAGCTGTTTATATAATTTCAGTAATTTACTAACCCTAAGTGCTGCAGGGTATTTTAACATGCATTTATAATTTGAAATTCAAATAAAAGTGTATTTTTGGTTTGCTTTAAAAAGAATATAGCTTCGTGATTCAACAGCACCATTTTTTATTTTTTTCTCAAAGAGTAATCAAGTCTTTGTTATTCGTGGTGTTTTTGTCACAAGTTGCAACCATTGCTGTTGCTGCACTTGATTTTTCTTCTCATGAAGCTTATGTGCTTTCTCAAGAAAGCGAAGAACCCAAACCCAAAGAAGGTAAAAATGCATTTGATTTTTTGGAAGAAAGCAAGTTTTTAATTGCTGACTTTCCCATATTCGCATTCTTTTCAGACGAAAATTTGAATACATTTCATAAAGAAAGTGTATTTTTTGAGGTAACAAATACGTTGGATTCCCCACCTCCAGAAGTAGTGTAAGTACTTCTGACACCTCAATTCTCAAATTTCACAGTTAACTAAATATATATAATGAAAAAAGCATTCGTTCACATTAAGGGCGATATCTTTGGTGGTCTTACCGCCGGTATCGTAGCGCTTCCCTTGGCCTTAGCATTTGGTGTTTCCTCTGGATTAGGTCCTACCGCTGGGCTTTACGGCGCCATTTTTTTAAGTTTTTTTGCTGCACTTTTAGGCGGCACAAATACGCAAATTTCTGGACCAACTGCACCCATGACTGCGGTGAGTATGGTTATTATCAGCACGCTTATTGCATCCAATGATGGTAGTGTTGAAAAGGCATTGCCTATAATTTTAGCCGTATTTATGCTTGCTGGTTTAATGCAAGTAGGTTTAGGGTTTTTAAAACTCGGAAAATACATCCGCTATATTCCGTATCCAGTAGTTTCTGGCTTTATGACGGCTATTGGTCTGATCATATTGATTACACAAGTTCTACCTGTGCTTGGCTATTATGCTAAAGAAGATACTGCATATGTTGAAACCTTTAAACCACAGGCAGAAGCTATTATTTTAGGAAATATTTTGGACGAAGAAGCAGGTGAAGGGCTACTTGTTTTAGAAGATTTTTCCGAAACCGTTTCTAGAGGAGATGCGATTACTAATTCACAAATTTTAGAAGAATCACAAACTTTAGCAGCAAAATCTGCTTCAGGAGTTTTGGGTGCTTTGCGCGTTATGCCAAGTGCGTTACAAAATATAAGTTGGATAGAGTTCCTTCTTGCGCTCGGAACCATTTTTATCATTTATGGGTTTAAGCGCATTACTACTGCTGTTCCTAGTACGCTAGTTGCATTAGTGGTTATGACAGGAGTTGCAATCCTTTTTGTGCCAAATTACCGACCGATTACCGCTATCCCACAAGGGTTTCCAATGCCTAAATGGGAAATATTTACCGAATTAAGTATTGGACAAATCCTCCCATATGTGTTTACAGCTCTTACCTTATCGCTTTTGGGTGCAATTGACTCATTGCTGACAAGTGTAGTTGCCGATAACATGACCAAAACCCGCCACAAACCCAACAAAGAACTTATTGGGCAAGGAATTGGAAATAGTATCTCTGCCATATTTGGTGGAATTCCTGGAGCAGGTGCAACGATTCGTACGGTAGTAAATATCAACTCAGGTGGTAAAACCCGTATTTCGGGTATGGTTGCTGGAATTGTGTTGCTGATGATTTTATTATTATTTAGTAATGCTGCGTCAACCATCCCTGCTGCAGTACTTGCAGGTATTTTGGTTACCGTCGGAATTGGTGTGATGGATTACAAAGGGCTACGCGCTATTCCGTCATTACCACGAGACATCAAAATAGGCAAACTAGGTATTAGTTCTGAGGTGGTTGTTATGCTTGTTGTTATGCTGCTTTCTACTGTTTGGAATCTGGTTTACGCTGTTGGGATTGGTCTTATAATGGCATCTCTGATGTTTATGAAAAAAATCGGTGATCTCACCGAAAGTAGATCTAAAGTCTCTTCTGGTAGTAAAGAAAAACTTTGGGAAGATGAAAAAGAAAGCACATTGTTAAAAAGCGATAAGATTGCGATTAAACACATCAATGGGCCGTTATTTTTTGGGTCTACAGATGGCTTTAGCAAACTAGCTAAAGAAATCCCTTCAACTGCCGAAACTGTATTGTTCCGCTTTGATCGTATGGAATATATCGATCAATCAGGACTCTATGCTCTTGAGGACATATTGGTAGATTTAGCCAATGACAATAAGAAAGTTCACTTTATTCATTTACCAAGTCAACCCCGCTATATGATGGAGCGTATTGGTTTAGTGCCGCGATTGGTTCCTGCGGCAAACATTTTTGAGGAACTCCCCGATTTTTTAAAACATATTAAGTCACTAAATAAATAATTGAATTATGAGAAAAGATATTTTAACCGCTGATGCTCAAGCACAACTCACACCAGAATTAGTTCTTGAAAACCTAAAAAAAGGAAACGAAAATTACACCAGCGATTCACTTACGGATAGCGATAATAGCAGTTTACGTGCGGCTTGTGTTTCAGGTCAGGCACCACAAGCCATAGTGTTGTCTTGTATTGACTCTCGCGTTGTGGTGGAAGAAGTTTTTAATCAAGTATTGGGCGATGTATTTGTAGCTCGTGTTGCTGGAAATTTCGCGAACACTGACATCGTTGCAAGTATGGAATATGCCTGTAAGGTTGCGGGAAGTAAACTTATCGTTGTTTTGGGTCATGAAGGTTGCGGCGCAGTAAAAGCTGCATGCGACGGCGTTGAGCTTGGTAATATTACCGCCCTACTGTCAAATATTCAACCTGCTGTTGACAGTGTAAAAACGACTGTTGAAGGTCCTCATGATAGTGGAAATACAGCTTTTGTAAATGCAGCAATTGCAGAAAATGTACAACACACTATCGCTGAAATTCGTAGCATGAGCCCAATTCTTTCAGCGCTTGAATCTGAAGGAAGCATTGCCATTAAGGGCGGTGTATATCAGCTTGCGAGTGGAGCCGTTGTGTGGTTGTAGTCTAAATCACATATAAATAATAAAAGCGCCTTTAGGGCGCTTTTTTTCGTTTATGGCAGCGTTGAATCCTTTTCAAAACGAGTCAACCCTTCCTTTTTTACACCCCTAGTTTTGGTAGTAGACTTTTACTAGCCAACAAGCTGTATGGTCAATAAAAGGATATTTATGAGTAAACCAATAACGAAAAGCGCAAAGACTTTTTTCACATGAATTTGCCCCAAAATTGCGCCCAGATACATGGTAGTAGCTGCCACACAACAAAACAGTTGAATCATATCCCAAAAGGTGGGTATTCCTTGTAGTAAAAAATATACAACAACTGAGCCAATGCAAGCTTGAATGATAATAGTAAGTGGAATAAGCTGGTAGTAACTGCCAGAAAAATATCGGTAGGATTTTGTGAGCATAATAGTAAGATTAAAGGTTACTCAAACTTATGAATTTTTTTCAAATTGAAAAAAACCCCGAAAACCATCAATTTTTTCTATTTTTGTAAAAATTATTGGATGAGCCAAAAGCTACTACTTAGTGCCGAAGACCTCCACATCATCCTTTTTCGTTTAGCTTGTCAACTTAAAGAATCCCACGGCAATTTTGACCAAACACTCTTGGTTGGACTACAACCACGCGGTGTGCGCCTTGCCGAACGTTTACTGCATATACTAACGCAGGAATACAACGTGCACAACGTACAACTAAGCAAACTTGATATTACCTTTTTCAGAGACGATTTTCGCCGTGGCGATAAAGTACTGAATCCCAATGCCAACAATATGGAGGTGGGCGTAGAAAATAAGCGCATTGTGCTAATTGATGATGTGCTGTATACAGGGCGTAGCATTCGTGCGGCACTTACCGCAATAGATTCTTATGGGCGTCCCGCAGAAATTCAATTGCTGACCCTTATTGATAGACGATTTTCAAGACATTTACCCATACAACCCGATTTTTGTGGCCGCCAAGTAGATGCCATTCAAAACGAGCAAGTTGTCGTGTGTTGGAATGAAGAAGACAATGAAGATGCAGTTTATTTAGTTAATAAATAGTATGAGCGAACTGAGCGTAAAGCATTTACTGGGCATCAAATACCTCAACGAGGCAGATATTCAACTTATTTTTGAAACGGCAACTCAGTTTAAAGAGGTTATTAATCGACCCATAAAAAAAGTACCTTCCCTACGCGATATAACCATAGCTAACTTATTTTTTGAAAACAGTACACGCACCAAGCTTTCGTTTGAGTTGGCACAGAAACGGCTATCTGCAGATGTTATCAATTTTTCAGCTTCCATGTCTTCACTTAAAAAAGGAGAGACACTCATTGATACGGTAAATAATATTTTATCAATGAAAGTAGATATGGTAGTTATGCGTCATTCTAGTGCAGGAGCAGCTAGCTTTTTGGCGCAGCATGTTGACGCTACCATAATCAACGCAGGTGATGGCGCTCACGAGCACCCAACTCAAGCATTATTAGATACTTTCTCTATAGCCGAACGCCTTGGCGACGTAGCAGGAAAAAAAGTAGTGATTATCGGAGATATTTTACATTCACGCGTAGCACTTTCGAACATTTTTGCGCTACAAAAGTTAGGTGCTGAGGTTAAAGTTTGCGGTCCATCTACGTTGATACCAAAACATATTACAAGTTTGGGTGTGTCCGTAGAGACAGATGTGAAAAAAGCCCTAGCGTGGTGCGATGTTGCCAATGTATTACGCGTCCAATTTGAGCGTATGTCGGCTAGTTATTTCCCATCTAACAGAGAATACGCAGCATTTTACGGCATTACGAAGCCCATGCTTGACGCAGTTGACAAAGAAATTGTGATTATGCACCCTGGGCCTATCAATAGAGGTGTGGAACTTTCAAGTGAAGTGGTAGATTCAAATGAATCTATTATTTTAGACCAAGTTGAGAATGGCGTCGCTATCCGAATGGCGGTCTTATATCTTTTAGCTTCAAAAAAGTAAATTATGCAGATTTCACAACAAGAAAACACGACTATTTTTTTGTGGGAAACCAATGACCCTATTGGTATAGATTTTCGGAACCAGGTCAAGGCGCACTACAAGAATATGCACGAACAGAATGTTGTAGTGGATTTATCGGCATTGGAGGGAATTGACTCCATGCATGTGTTAGAATTTTCAGAGCTTAGTACTTACAATAAGGAACAGGTTAGCAAATCATTTGTTATTGTGGTGGGACAAATGAAAGTTGATGCGTTACCAGAAAATATTTCAGTTGCACCAACCCTTCAAGAAGCCTTGGATTTGGTTGATATGGAAAACATTGAAAGAGACTTAGGGTATTTATGAAATTAACAATTTTGGGGTGTCATTCTGCAAGTCCGCATGAGCACAAAAATCCAACGGCACAACTTCTTGATATCAAAGGGCATCGATTTTTAATTGATTGTGGCGAAGGGACTCAAGTCCAATTACGCAAAGCAAAAGTGTCTTTTGTACATATTAAACATATATT
>JAACDD010000199.1 GCA_009937085.1 Bacteroidota bacterium | reverse complement strand
TTTTAAGAACGCTGTTCTACAAGAACAGTGTCAGGGCATTTACAGCACGGGGCTTGAGGGAAAACCCGGAGGGTAATCCCTTCTTCTTCACCACATACCCTTCACAATGTGAAGGTTTTTTGTATGGTTGATGAATTGCGTACATTAGTGCAAATAAAATTTTAGTAATTATGTCTAGTAAATTCTTTGGTAACAGTTTAAATAAAAATACCCCTAATAAAAAAGGAGGTAAACAAAAAGCGGGAACTAAAAACCATACGCCTAAATCTTCTGGAGTTAGAAAAGTCGGAAGAGGAAGTTAGATTTCAGAATGAAAAAATTACTTGCTATTCTTTGTGTTTTGGGTGTCGTACTTCCGTATTACAACATCTATAAATTCATTGAAGAAAATAATTGGGAATGGTCAACGGCACTATTTTTTGAGCAAATCAATCTGAATTATGCTATGAAAATTTTAAATGCCGACCTAACCGTTGCAGCCACCACATTTTTGGTATTTCTCATCTATAAACTGAGAACTAAAAGCATTAAACTAAAACAGTTTTTACTATACTTTGCCTCCTTGTTTTTAGTTGGCTTTTCTTTGGCACTGCCTTTGTACCTTTATAATAACTACAACAAATAAAAAACAAACACTAAAAGTAGCCTGTATAAAGTATTGATGTGGTTATTTCTTCAACAACCAAGAAGAAGACTGAATTTTGTCGCCAAGTCCATCTATTAAGGTAACTCCCAAGCGTTCACATACTGGTTTTTCGGGGATGGTATCGTTGTTTTGGTCGCCGCCGTTGGCAAATGCCAACTCGTATTCGTGGCCAAATTCTTTGTGAATATGTGCAATGGTTTCGCAAACCGTTCGGTCTTTGTCTATGGATAGAAACACCTTGTCAACTACTTTAAAGTTTGAAACGATAATCACACGTTCTTCCTCATCTTGAAATGCTTTTGATCCTTTTAACGCACGCTGATGATCTGAATTGACAATGACAAACAACGCATCGGCATGCGATTTTGCATTGTGGAAATATTCTAGATGTCCTTTGTGAATGGGGTTAAAATAACCGCTTACAATTACTGCTGTTTTCATGCTTCAAATGTATTGTTTTCATCTAAATTTTATACAGGTTTTGTTTTAACTATATGTTAGGTCTATTTGGAAATAAACTAAATCTGTTCCCCTTGATAAAAATAACCGTGCTATTTCATATTTTTACGGCTACTTAAAACCAAAATCAAAATGGCATTTGATATAGCAATGATAAAAGCTTCTTACGCACGCTTAGCTGAGCGCGTAGAGGCGGCGCGCAATCTGGTAGGAAAACCGTTGACCGCAGCAGAGAAAATTTTGTACTCGCACCTTTGGGACGGAACAGCAACCGGCACCTACGCACGCGGTGCTGACTACGTAGACTTTGCCCCAGACCGTATTGCTTGTCAAGACGCTACTGCGCAAATGGCGCTATTGCAGTTTATGCAAGCAGGAAAAGCAAAAGTTGCAGTGCCTACAACGGTACATTGCGACCACCTTATCCAAGCAAAAGAAGGGGCTTCTGCTGACTTAAAATCTGCCAACAATTCCTCGGCAGAGGTATTCGATTTTCTACAATCGGTATCCAACAAATACGGCATTGGTTTTTGGAAGCCTGGAGCGGGAATTATCCACCAAGTGGTATTGGAAAACTACGCATTCCCTGGCGGCATGATGATTGGAACAGATTCACACACCGTAAATGCAGGTGGTTTGGGTATGCTTGCCATTGGAGTTGGCGGTGCAGATGCCGTTGATGTTATGGCAGATATGCCATGGGAATTAAAATTTCCTAAACTAATTGGTGTAAAACTTACAGGTAAACTCAATGGCTGGACAGCTCCTAAAGATGTTATCTTAAAAGTTGCTGGAATACTTACAGTAAAAGGTGGAACAGGTGCTATCATCGAATATTTTGGCGAAGGCGCAGAATCCATGTCATGTACAGGAAAAGGAACAATTTGTAATATGGGCGCAGAAGTAGGTGCTACTACCTCAACCTTTGGTTACGATACTTCTATGGAGCGTTACCTACGTGCTACAGACAGAGATGATGTTGCCGATGCTGCTAACGAAGTAAAAGAACACCTAACGGCTGACCCAGAGGTGTATCAAAATCCTGAAGCCTATTTTGATCAAGTAATTGAAATCGATTTAAGCACACTTTCTCCTCACATAAACGGTCCGTTTACACCCGATTTGGCAACTCCTGTTGCTGAAATGAGCGAAAAAGCATCAACGAACGAGTGGCCTATTGATGTAGAGTGGGGATTAATTGGTTCGTGTACCAATTCATCTTACGAAGATTTATCGCGAGCGGCATCTATTGCCAAACAAGCGGTGGACAAAAAATTAGTGACCAAAGCAGCGTTTGGTATCAATCCAGGTTCTGAGCAAGTGCGTTACACTGCAGAACGTGACGGATTGCTTGATATTTTTGAAGATTTGGACGCCAAAATCTTTACAAATGCTTGTGGCCCGTGTATTGGGCAATGGGCACGCGAAGGTGCAGACAAACAAGAAAAAAACTCGATTATACATTCGTTTAACCGAAACTTTTCAAAACGTGCAGATGGCAATCCAAATACCCACGCCTTTGTAGCATCCCCCGAAATGGTAGCTGCAGTAGCCATATCGGGACGTTTGGATTTTAATCCCATTACAGACACGCTTGTAAACCAAAACGGAGAAGAAGTGCGCTTAGAAGCGCCTACTGGTCTGGAACTTCCACCAAGTGGTTTTGACGTAGAGGACAACGGCTATTTGGCACCTGAAGAAGATGGATCTGGCGTAAACGTTGTGGTAAATAATGACTCTGAACGTTTGGAGTTACTAACGCCTTTTACTCCTTGGGACGGCGAAAACCTAACCGGAGCAAAGTTGCTTATTAAAGCACACGGTAAATGTACTACGGATCATATTTCTATGGCAGGGCCATGGTTGCGTTACCGAGGTCATTTGGACAACATCTCTAACAACTGTTTGATTGGTGCCGTAAATGCATTTAATCAGCAAACAAACTTTGTTAAGAATCAGCTTACAGGTGAGTATGGCGGTGTGCCAGACGTACAGCGTGCTTACAAAGCTGCAGGAATTGAAACCGTTGTTGTGGGAGATCACAACTACGGGGAAGGCTCATCGCGCGAACACGCAGCCATGGAGCCTCGTCATTTGGGCGTTAAAGTTGTTTTGGTAAAGTCGTTTGCGCGTATTCACGAAACAAACCTGAAAAAACAAGGGATGTTAGGCATCACATTTGCCAACGAAGCTGACTACGATTTAATCCAAGAAGACGATACATTTAACTTTGTAGACCTTGGAAGTTTTGCAGCAGGAAAGCCACTTACTATTGAGGTGCTTCATGCGGACGGATCGTCAGATCAGATTACAGCAAATCACACCTATAATGAAGCGCAAATTGAATGGTTTAAAGCGGGATCGGCACTTAATCTAATCAAGCGTCAAAATAGCGCGGCTTAGGCAAGTTGATATAACTTTTCCTCAATAGCTCCTTTGAGTACGATGTACCCTTCTGTGTTTAGATGAAGTCCATCTTGTAGAAAAAGTTCTTTTCTGATGCTATTGTCACGAATCATTTTTTGATAGAAATCAATTTGAAAGAAGTAGGGTAACGTTTGCGATAGTGTTGCTAAGCAGGTATTGATTTCTTTAATTTTTGTCAATTCATTTTCCCGTTCCAAAGATGGTTTAATCGCAATATTATAGATTATCGCATCGGGAAACTTCTTGTGTGCTTTCTCTAAAAAGAATACTATTTCATCTGTTATTTTTTTGGCACTGTACCCAAGTGTTAAGTCATTCCCGCCAAGATAAAGCACAATGGCTTTTGGCTCTAAGCGTTGGAATAGCACTTCAAAATAGTCGCTTAATGAATGGATAAAGGCGCCTCCAAATCCTAGGTTGAGCGTATTTAAATTTGGGAAATCAAGATTGAGGTTTTTCCATAAGCGTATTGTCGAACTGCCATAAAAAACAAAAAGGTCTTCTTTGTTTTTTTTGTGAGCTATGCGGTTTTTAAGTACTGCTATTTCGCGAGCAAAATTTTTATCTTCTACAGATAAATCTTTTACCCACTGTTTATACTGCTGATTTATGCTTTGTACTACAACGCTAAGTGCATCACTATCGGAGCTATTTACCCCATAATCAGACATGCGAAATGGCGGCATAATTTGGCACTTAAAAGGCGCTTCTGATGGCAGTTTATCAAAATTGGCAATTACGATAGGAACGATTAGTGGCTGTTGCTTTTGGTTGCTTGCGAATTTAAATATACCCTTTAGAAAATCTCCTGGCGATTCATCTGTATTATAAGAAGAACCTTCTGGACTAAACACCAAGCTAATGTTGTTTTCTAAGGCTTCTTCAGCTTGATGATAAAATTGCTTATTTGTATTTTTTATTTCAC
This sequence comes from Bacteroidota bacterium, assembly GCA_009937085.1. Lineage (GTDB taxonomy): Bacteria > Bacteroidota > Bacteroidia > Flavobacteriales > Flavobacteriaceae > UBA7446. Next base: position 7,936 of record JAACDD010000199.1, on the reverse strand, counting down.
TTTTTGTAAGCGCTTTCGGGGTAAAATTTTTGGCATATACACGGATGTACTGAAACTTATCGTAATAGCTTTTATGATTTTCTTCTTCTGGTAACGCATGGCGGACAACTCTTGTTCCAGGGTTATTATAATACTTTTCCAAAATTACGCTACTAATAAAATGACTGTCTAACGTAATCTGAAAATCTTTAGCTACAGTAAAAAAAGGATGGTTGAGAAGGTGGTTATAAATAAAAATAACCCCTTGCTCGGTTGGTAGGTTTTCAGAACCTTTAATTTCAACATCAATCGTAGAAAATGCCTTTTGCATTTGTTTGGCACTACGCGTCCGTATTTGTTGATATGACGTTTCTTTTGGGGTGGATATAATGTCGTTGTAGCTGTTTTGCAATGCCTCCAGCAAAGCCTTGTCTTTATTCATTTTCTTCTGCTAAATTTGAAAGTAGCGATTTTACCTGTGCAATGTCTTCTATAAAGTACTTCGCAGCGGTATTTTTTTTGCCCACCTTAACGGTAGTAGCATGATTTGGCAAACTTGTAAACATGTTTTCGTCGGTTACATCATCTCCCAAACATAAAATAAAATCATAGTTTTTATTGGATACTAACTCCGAAACCGCTGTTCCTTTACTTATTTGATGGTTTACCACTTCTAGAGCTTTGTCCATATCCATAATGCTAAGCTTGTCCGAAATAAGACTACTTAATACTGTTTTTAATTCTACTGCTCTTTCTGCGGCAAGTTCTGGATCTGTTTTTCTGTAGTGCCAAACCAAGCTTTTGGTTTTTTCTTCAATAAATGTTCCTGGAGTTCGGTCTGTAAAGGCTTCCATGATGGGCATTACATCTTTTTTCCATTGGTTATTGGCGTCTCCTTTTATAGCCCAGTCTTGCTTGTGCTCTTTTACAAAGTATCCGTGTTCTGCAATTAAGGTAAGGTCAAGGTGGCCAAACCATTTTTCCAAAAACACATTATCACGACCACTTACTATTGCAACATCCGTATTGGGTAGTAATGTTAATTGTTTTATCGTCTTTAAAAGTGCTTCATCGGGGACTGCCATTTCAGGATTTTCATGAAATCCGACTAACGTCCCGTCATAGTCTAACAATAGCATTTTCTTAGCTGCCTGCTGAAACGATTCTACTACTGTTGAAACGATTTGATCACTCAATTTTACAACACCTGTTTCTTCGTTTGGCGTAGCTTTTGACTCAAGGGCTTCCATAAATTCTTTTGCCCAATAGTTGACTGTATATCGGCTCAGTCTTTTTTGCATGCTGCTATTGCGCTTTTTTTGCTCTTCAACGGGCATCACTATGGCTTTTTGTATCGCATCGGCCATAGCATTTCGATCAAAAGGATTTACCAAAACGGCTTCGTGTAATTCTTTAGAGGCACCCGCCATTTCGCTTAAAATAAGGACGCCATCTCCCTCAACGCGCGTTGCTATAAACTCCTTGGCAACTAAGTTCATTCCATCGCGGACAGGCGTAATCATAGCAATATCAGAGGTCATATAAAGATCAATAAGGTCGTCAAAATCCATGGCGCGATAATAGTACCAAATGGGCGTCCAGTTTACAGTGGCATACTTCCCATTGATGCGTCCAACAACCTCGTCAGTTTCCTTTTTCAATCGTTTGTATTCAGGAACGTCAGCGCGGGAAGGAACCGTAAGCATTATAAGGCGTACTTTTTCAAGATACTCGGGATACTTGGTCAGAAATAAGTCAAATGCCTTGATGCGATTTATCACGCCTTTGGTGTAGTCTAACCGGTCAATAGACAAAATAAGTTTACTGTCATCGGTGCCTTTTATGTGTGCGTCTAACTGAATTTTTAGTTCAGACTTTTCGGTTTGTTTTTGTGCCAAATGCGTTTGGGCTGCATCATTAAATTTGTCGTAATCGATTCCCATTGGAAACGTATTCACGACTACCTCTCTGCTGCCAACCGTCACTCTATTGAACTGCACATTTTTACGCAAAATACGTTTGACGGAACTCAAAAAATGGCGTTCGTAGTCGTAGGTGTGAAAGCCGATTAAATCTGCACCTAACATGCCTTCCAATAGCGCTTCGCGCCAAGGGAATATTCTAAAAATCTCAAAAGAAGGAAATGGTATATGTAAGAAAAATCCAATGTTTACATCGGGGCGTACATCTTTTATCATTTTTGGACACAACAACAGCTGATAATCATGAATCCAAACCGTATCACCTGACTCAATGTTTTCAAGTACACGTTCACTAAATTTTTTATTTACCTCAACATAGGTTTCCCAATGTTTTTCGTTAAAAATAGAAAATTCTATAAAGTAGTGAAACAGCGGCCAAAGGCATTTATTGGCTAAGCCGTAATAAAAATCATCAACCTCAGCTTTGGTTAACGATACAGGCGCAAAATTTTTATCGATTAGCCCATTTTTGAGGGGCGTCCACGCGTCGTCTGCTATTTCATCTCTTCCAATTCCGGGCCATCCTATCCACAACGCATTGTCGTGTTCGTGAACCGTTTTCATTCCTGTAGCTAATCCACCGCTAGTAGGGGAAAATTTATAAGAATTTCCTACCTTCGATATTCGGATGGGTAAGCGATTTGAAACAATAATATTCTTAGCCATAGAAAAATTTTAACAAACTTTTGATTCACAATGTATGTCAAAAATTGATGATACTACGCATTCAGGAAGCCTAAATTATGGCATAATTGGAAATTGCAAATCTGCTGCACTTATAAATGAAGATTCCTCAATTGATTGGTGTTGTTTGCCGCAATTTGATTCTCCTTCTGTTTTTGGTAAAATCATCGACGAAAACATCGGTGGACACTTTAAAATTGATTGCGGCGACGATTACAGCATCAAACAACACTACATAAAGAACACCTCTATTTTATGTACGCGCTTTGAAAGCGACGAAAACGCCTTTGAAATACTTGATTTTATGCCGCGTTTCCAAAAAGATAATGGTACGTATCATGCGCCACCCGAACTTACCCGTGTTTTTAGACATATTAAAGGAACGCCTTCTTGTCGTATCAAGTACCATCCAAAACTTGAATACGCCTTGGGTGAAACCAAAAGCTATGTAAAGAAAAATTTTATTGTAAGTATTGTTGATGACGTCAATTACGATACGCTGTTTTTATACAGCAACCTAAACCTCGATAACGTATTGGCAGGTGCTGAAATAAAAATCACCGGCGAGCACTTTGTCACCATTTCCTACAATGAAAAACTTAACGCCCCTACGCTTGAAAACTCCCTTTTGGGGTTTGAAAAAACAAAAGTATATTGGCTAAACTGGTGCCACAAAACCCCTTCTTTTGATGCGTACAACGACCATATTTTAAGAAGCGCCATGACGCTAAAGCTACTGACTTTTGAAAAGACAGGAGCCGTATTGGCGGCAGCCACCACCTCACTTCCCGAAACCATTGGCGAGGTGCGAAATTGGGATTACCGCTTTTGTTGGATCAGAGATGCCTCTATGGTCATAAAAGTCATCGCCAAACTGGGGCATGTGCAAATCGTCAAAAACTTTATCCGCTACATTATTGACCTTATTCCAGACAAAAATGAAAAGCTTCAAATTATGTATGGCATTAGCGGAGAAAAAACACTCACAGAAGAAACGCTAGACCACTTAGCTGGATATAAAGGGTCAAAACCCGTACGTGTTGGCAATGCCGCCTATGTGCAAAAACAAAATGATATTTATGGTATTTTGATGGATGTGATTCATTATCAAATGGAGCAATTCACAGACAAAAATGATGAATACGAAGAGCTTTGGTCTATTGTTAAGTCTATTGTCTGGGTGGTTAAGCACAATTGGAAACTTGCCGACAAGGGGATTTGGGAATTTAGACATGAGGACAGGCACTTTACCTTTTCCAAATTGCTTTGCTGGGTAGCTGTAGATAGAGCTATAAAAATTGCTGCGCTTATTAATGAAGAAAAATCGGTAGAAAAATGGGAAGCACTCCGCGATGAAATCTATGACGATATCATGGAGAACGCTTGGAGCGAATCAAAACAAGCGTTTACGCAATCCTATCAATCTGATCACTTAGACGCGTCCGTGCTGCTTATGGAATACTACGGATTTATTGATGCGAAAAACCCAAAATTCGTTAAAACGGTAAAGGCTATCGAAGCAGAATTAATGCACGAAGGACTTTTATATCGCTATAAAAACGAAGACGACTTTGGATTGCCAAGTTCCTCGTTTACGGTGTGTACATTTTGGTTTATCAACAGCTTGTATAAAATTGGCGAAGAAGAAAAATCCAAAAAACTCTTTGATGAATTGTTGTCTTACAGCAACCACTTGGGGCTGTTTAGCGAAGACATCGACTTTTCATCTAAGCAATTACTAGGAAACTTCCCGCAAGCCTATTCGCACTTAGCGCTTATTGACAATGCGTTGAATTTTAACAGTTAAAGTCCCGCGAGTAAGTTGCCCAAGCCGTCCTTAAATTGAAAACCTTCAAGAGTACGGTATTTGTTTAGACGCTTATTGGCTTCTAATCCCCAAAGCAAAAACTCCATCAAAAAGTAGGTGTCTTTGGGTGCGCTTTTCGGTTGATGCGTTGCTACAAACGTATTTAAATTTGGCACGGCATCTAAGGTGTCTTTGTATACACCTTCTGCAAGACCATCTTCTAAAAAGAGCTCGTTATCGCCGTAAAACCATCCTAAAAGGCGGTCATAAGGACCATCTTCATCTTCTTTTTCAAGCTTTTTGATTTCTGGAAAATAGGATGGGAATAATGTTTTCACAGCTTGATTTATCAGGTGAAACGCTATTTGCTCTGCGCCTTCTTGTTCGCCTTCATACACAAGTTCCACTTTGCCATTAATGGCTGCAATGACACCTAAAAAATCCGCCATGCGAATGCTGGTTTTTTCTTCTCCGGTAATAAGCAACCTGCGTTCAGCTGTACTGATTAGGTTTTCAAATGCGGTAATGCTCATGCGCGCGCTCACCCCACTTTTGGCGTCTACGTACTCGCTTTTTCGTGCTTCAAACCCAATTTGTTCTAAAAGGTCACGCGCCAACTCTGGAATGTAAATTGCCTCTGCTAGTGCTGGACTGATCTTAGCTTCTTGTTTTGTGATGGATTTGGCAATCTCTGTACTGTTGGGATAGTGTGTCAAAATTTGCGATCCAATACGGTCTTTAAGCGGCGTTACGATGCTTCCACGATTCGTGTAGTCTTCGGGGTTTGCCGTAAATACAAACTGTGTTTCGATGGGAAGTCGCAATTTAAATCCGCGTATTTGAATTTCTTTTTCTTGTAAAATGGAAAATAACGCTACTTGAATCCGTGCTTGTAAATCGGGCAGTTCGTTAAGGACAAAAATACAGCGATGCGCTCTAGGAATCATGCCAAAATGTATGGCGCCTTCGTCGGAATAAGACAGTTTTAAATTTGATGCTTTAATGGGGTCAACATCGCCAATAAGGTCTGCTACCGTTACATCGGGTGTTGCCAATTTTTCAAAAAACCGTTCATCACGATGTAGCCACGCAATGGGTGTTTTATCGCCGTGCTGGGCAATCAGTTCCTTGGCGTGTTTGCTTATAGGAGCAAGCGGATCATCATTGATTTCAGAACCTTCCACAACGGGAATCCACTCGTCTAAAAGTTGGGTCATTTGTCGTGCCAAACGTGTTTTTGCTTGCCCGCGAAGCCCCAGTAAATTCATGCTGTGGCCAGATAGAATGGCACGTTCAACGTCTGGAATTACGGTGTGTTCGTATCCCAATAATCCTTCAAATGTTGGTGTTCCACTTTTGATGCGCGCACGTAAATTCCGTGCCAACTCTTCTTGAATGGAACAAGGCGAATAATCCGTTTGTTTTAACTCGCCTAAGGTTTTGCTTTGTGTCATTTACCCTAATCGTTTTTTTCTGTTTTGTTCATAGTCTTCAAAAATCATTTCGCCCAATCCTTTTAGCCCAGTAAAGAATGCTTTTCCTTTATTGGCTTCGGTAAAATTGCGCACAAATTCTTTGAGATAGTGATCTTGCGCAATCATAAAGGTGGTGATAGGTATTTTCAGTTTGCGTGCCTGTCGTGCCATATTGTAGCATTTGTCCACAATCAAATCGTCTAGTCCCATGCTGTTTTTATAATAGGTGCCGTCGGGGTTTTTTAAGCAACTTGGCTTGCCGTCGGTGATCATAAAAATTTGCTTGTTGCTGTTTTTTCTTCGGCGTAGCATATCCATCGCCAACGATAGTCCCGCAACTGTATTGGTGTGATACGGTCCCACCTGCAAATACGGAATTTCTTTTAGAGAAATGGGCCAGGCATCATTTCCAAAAACCAAAATATCAAGGGTATCTTTTGGGTAACGCGTGGTAATAAATTCTGCCAATGCCATGGCTACTTTTTTGGCTGGAGTGATGCGGTCTTCGCCATATAAAATCATACTGTGGCTGATGTCTATCATCAAAACCGTACTCATTTGGGTGTTGTAGTAGCTGTCTTCAACGACCAAATCATCGTGGTGCAAATTAAAATCTGCGCCTGCCGTACGGATTTGTGCATTTCGGATACTCTCCGTCATGGAGATTTTTTCAATCGGATCCCCAAATTGATAGGCCTTAAACTCGCCTGTATCGTCTGCGCCTTGCCCCGTGTTTTTTGTTTTGTGGTTTCCAGCCCCCGACTTTTTTAGCTTGCCAAAAATTTGCTTTAGCGCATGTTCGCGCAATAGCTTTTCTGTTTTTGAGGTAAGTCCCATGCCTGAGCCGTCGCCGTTGCCGTTGCCGTCGCCTTTTGGCTGAATGTAGGCGCGTTCGAGTAAGTCTCTAATAAAGTCGTCTATGGTGTAATCGCTGTTGGTGAGTTTGTACTCTTTATCCAATTCTCGTAACCAGTCAATTGCCTCATCAAAGTCGCCAGAAGTATGCGTGATAAGTTCCTTAAACAACTCAAACAACCGCTCAAAAGGGGTTTGGTGCTTAGGGACGTGTTGTGTAAACCGAAGTCCGGTGGCAGTTAAATCAAATTTCATAGCGATGTAAATGTACTAAAACATCGCGCATGTTTTTCATTACCATGCCAATATTTAATATTGTATTTACATAAAAATTCTAATTTTAAACCAAACGTATGCCCAATAAAACCCGATGCACATTTTACGATGGCGTAACACGAAAAACGTACCTTTGTAAAAATTGCTTATGAAAAACCTGGTTATTATTGGTCACCCAGACCAAACTTCCTTTTGCTATAATGGTATTTTTAAAACCATTGTGGATAGTCTAGAAAAAGCGAATGAAGATATTGAAATCATCGACCTCTACCGCGACAGCTTTACCCGTCCAAGAAATGCTGTTATTGCCAAATACAAAGAACTTGTTACATGGTCGGAACGCATCTATTTTGTATCACCCGTATGGTGGTTTAGACTTACGCCACGTATGGAAATTTTCTTTGACGAAGTGTTCACTCCCGGCTTTGCGTATAAGTTTGTCAATGTGACCAAGTTGTATGCCTATCCAAAGCCCTTTTTAAGCGACAAAAAAGTACGTACCTATGTAACGCACGGTGCGCCTTCGCTCCCTGTAACCACACTTTACCTCAACTCGGTTAAACTACGCCTTGTGATGGGGGTTTATTCGTTTGTGTTTGGATGGAAACGTTCGTTGTTTACCAAAACCAAGCAGTTTTGGTCGGTGCCTTTTGTGTCTGACGCCAAGCGTAAAAAATACTTAAGTATTGTAGAAAAAGACATTCGCAGAGACATCAAAAAGGCGTCTTAATTATGAGAACTTTTTTGATCTCTACAGTAGCCGTTTGGCTACTTACCATCCCGTTTGCTATGGCACAAGACACTGAAATTCAATCGTATGAAGTCATCAAAGAAATTGATAGCGTCGAGATTCGTTTTTACCCAAGTGCGACATTGGT
>JAACDD010000198.1 GCA_009937085.1 Bacteroidota bacterium | reverse complement strand
GTATTTTTTCCTATACGAGTAATAAGAGTAGTTAACTCTTTAAATGTAAAGTTTTGCGCTTCGTCAGCGACAACTACTTTGTTGATCCAGTTCGCGCCCCTAATGAAGTTTATCGGCATTGCCTCGATTCTCTGTTCCATGAGCTCTTTCATAACTGTGGGAGAGGTGTTTTTTCTGGGCAGCATTTCATCTAACTTGTCTTGAAGTGGTCCCATGTAGGGGTTAAACTTCTCATCTATATTGCCGGGTAGTGCGCCAAGCCCTTTATCTGCACTTTCAATAATAGTTCTTATATACATTAAATCTAATTCATTATTATTACTTAAATGACGTAAAGCAGAATAAACTGCCATATATGTTTTTGAGCTTCCAGCTGGACCACAAACGAACATTATTCGAGTGTCCTCTCTTAAAGAAAGAGCTATAAACTCCTTTTGTTTCTTTGTTAGTCGTTTATTTTCAACTTCAAATTCAGCTGAACTTAATTGAGGAATATTAAACTCCTCTTCTTGTTTAACAGTTTTTTTGCGTGGCATCTATTTTTAGATTACACAGTGTAATATATTATACATGAATAAATTTCAAATTTTTCAAAGATTATGTGACAGCTTAGGGCCAAGGGATGCAGCGGCTTGGTTAGGAGAACCTCATAAAACATTAAAAGGAGCATATCCTGCAGATTATATTAAGGCTGATAATTTAAAACCTTTAATAAAAATAATAGAAAAAGAGTTTCCATGTTTGAAGAAGGGAAAATAAAGTTTTCTGATATAAAGACTTTTTTAGAAACTAATCCTGACGGAGTTGAATCATCCAGTGTTGCTGGATGGCGCGCGCCATTTAAGATGCCGAATGAACTTGATGCGTTTGGACAAGCCATAGGGTCTCTAAGAGGGGGATCAAGCTATACGCAATCAAGTTATAGTTTTTCTGAATTTAGAGGTATTACTAAAGCTGATTTACCTGTTATAACTTCTGATTTAATTATTAATCAAACTATTACATCTTTTATATTTAATTTCTCTTATCAAATTGTAGCTTCTAATATGTCTGGAGATAAAAATCATCCTTTCTTGTATACTATAAATAATAATGCTTCAGTTGGGTCTTTAACTGTTAGTAATACTGGATTGATTAGTGGAGTAATTGATGTGAGTTCTAAAACAATAGTCAACAATAGCCTAACTTTATCCTTTAATGCTATAGCCGTCAACTATGCAGGAGCTTCTGTTCAGCCAATTACTTTAAATTTAACCGTATCCCTACCAAACGAAAAACCAGAGATAGAAATAATAGGGCTTAATCCTAAATATTTAATCACTGGAGATACCTACAATGATGAAGGCGCCACAGCTTTTGACCCAGAAGACGGATCATTAACTAGTAGTATAGTAACCACCAACCCAGTCAACACAGCCGTCGCCGGAACTTATCAAGTAAAATACAATGTTCAAGATTCTCAAGGACTCGCTGCAGATGAAAAAATAAGAACAGTGATCGTAAATTTACCCGCAAATGATCCGCCAGTTATTACGCGAACTGGCCCAGCTTCTGTTACAATTGTTCAAAACACAACATATACCGATCAGGGCGCAACAGCTTCCGATGCACAAGACGGAAATATAACTTCAAGAATAGTCACTGTAAATCCTGTAAATACTTCAGTACCAGCTACTTATAGAATAACTTATAACGTAACCGATCTAGGTGGACTGTCCGCAGATCAAGTAACAAGGATTGTTCTTGTAGAGCCTGAGCCGAACACTCCACCGACAATAACCTTAACAGGAAGCGCAGCAGTTTCTGTGAATGCAGGATCAACTTATACCGACCAAGGAGCAACAGCAACAGACGCACAAGATGGCAATCTCACAAGCCAGATTGTTGTAACTACTTCTGAAGGAGGCACTAATGCAAATATATCAACTACAAATCCCAGAGTACTTACTATAACATATACCGTGACAGATTCGGGAGGAATGAGCGCAAGCACAAGTCGACAAGTTATAGTCGTGAACACGCCGCCAGTTATTACATTGATTGGAGATGCAAGTGTAAATATTGAAATATAATGAGCGATTATCAAGATCCCGGAGCAACCGCAAATGATGCCGAAGATGGTGACATCACTAGCAAGATTGTGAAAACCATAACAAAAACCACGACATTTGAAGGCGCAACTCTTGAAGCTCCGGTCGAAAATATTCCCCTCGACGAAGAAGGTGAATATACTATTAGCTACAATGTAAAGGATAATGCTGGGGCTTCTGCACCAACCATAACTCGAAATGTCTATATCACAAGAACTAAAGAAAGATCACCTCAATCAACTCTACCCGCAGAATATAAGGGTGTTTATGATAAAAATAATTTTTGGCTTGTGCAAAGGTCAAGTGATGAACCTACTCATAGCACCACGGGAACAAAAGATGGGTATAGAAGCATGCTAATAGCAAACAGTACGGCGTCTTCATCGGCAGTGAGTAATAATACAGGAATAGGTGGCCTAAGCCCTTCTAAACTTATTTACTCTTACAGAAAAGTTATCGCAGGGGCGGTAACTAATTATTCATCCCTTGGTGCATCGGTGGATG
>JAACDD010000031.1 GCA_009937085.1 Bacteroidota bacterium | reverse complement strand
GTCCGCCTAGGAAAGTTTGGAGCAATGGCACAAATAGGTACTGTTGATGATGAGGAAAAGCCGCTTTTTGCCAGCCTTCATCCCGAGCAGCAATTGGCAAAAATCACGTTTGAAGAAGCCTTAGACTTATTTAAACTCCCCTTGCAATTGGGCGAATATGACGCTGAGGTTGTAGAAGTTAATAATGGTCGTTACGGACCTTATGTGCGTCACGGAAAATCGTTTATTTCACTGCCGAAAGGTAAAAACCCGTTGACTACTACGCTAGACGAAGCCATAGCACTTATAGAAGAAAAACGCCTTGCTGACGCACCCATTGCTACTTATGAGGAGTTACCTGTAACCAAAGGAGTAGGCCGATTTGGGCCCTTTATCAAGTGGAATGGATGGTTTATTAATGTGTCTAAAAAGTATGATTATGACATGCTGACGGAGGCTGATATCACAACGCTTATTGAAGATAAAAAGAAGAAGGAAGCCGAACGTATTGTAAAAAACTGGGAAGACGAAGGCGTGCGTATTGAAAAAGCGCGTTGGGGCAGGCACAATCTTATTAAAGGCAAGCAAAAAGTAGAGCTTTCAAAAGATGTGGATGTGTCTAAAATGACACTCACACAAGCCATGGCACTTCTCGAAAAGAAAAAACCAAAGAAAAAACGCGCCAAAAAGAAGTAAGTGGATTTTGAATTTTTAAGCCCGATTGAAGATAAGTTGCTTGCGCATAACTTAATGCTGCCAGAGCAAGTTTTGGGTCGGAACTTAAGGATTCATACAAAGCAAGAAGGCTTCCCCGATTTAAACGAGACGAAAATTGCAATCGTGACCCTCGAACCACGATTGAGCAAGGGCGATTCCATTCACTTTAGATTTAGACAGCAGTTCTACAAGCTATTTTCTGGAAATTGGGATTTTGTATGCGCAGACTTGGGAATTCTGAAAGCAGGGGAAAGCCCTGAGGATACGCTCTTTGCGCTTCAAACCTTGGTAAAGGAAATGCATCAACGCAACATACTGACCATAATTGTTGGTGGAGAACAAGAAAACACGCTTGGACTATTTCGTGGACTTAGCAAGATGAATATGTTTGTTAACCTAACTTCAATAGATTCGCGTTTGGATTTTGGCGCACCTGGTGTTTTGGTTTCGGATGAGAGTTATATGTCGAAAATAATTACAGAAAAGCCAAATAACTTAAAGCAGTTTACTAATTTGGGATTTCAGAGTTACTTTGTATCTCAAGAAGAATTAGATCTGATGCAAAAACTCTTTTTTGACGCATACAGGTTGGGTGAAATTACTTCAGATATTCATGAATCTGAACCTATTTTACGAGACACGGACATATTATCTGTAGATTTTAATGCCATCAAGGCAAACGAATTGGATTATAAAAATGGAAATCCAAACGGATTTGACGGAGCACAAATTTGTAGCCTGATGCGCTACGCTGGACTAAGTGACAGGCTTAGTGTTTTGGGGCTGTTTGACCTGCCGTCTACTTCGAGAACTGACCAACTGCTTGCACAAATGGTTTGGTATGTTTTGGAAGGATATTGCCATCGTGTTAACGAATACCCGTTTTCGATTCATGAACCCTGTAAAAAGTTCGTTGTGCCACAGGAACAAGAAATGTTGACATTTTTCCGCAGTGAAAAAAGTCAACGCTGGTGGATAGAGGTTCCCAAAGAAGGCACACATAATAATACCAAAGAAACAACGTTATTACCTTGTGCAGAAAAAGACTATCGAATAGCACAAAAAGGCGATATTCCTGCACGATGGTGGAAATCAATACAACGAAGTATGCATTAAATTCCATATTTTTGGGGAATTACTTTAAATAGTATCATAACGAATTTTAAAAATTGAATGAAAAAGACACTGCTAATTCTTCTAACAGCACTAACCTTAATTGGTTGTGGTAGGGGAAACCAAGGGGAACTTGTTGGCGTAAAGCAAAAGAAGTTTTATGAAACCAAACCACATGGTATGGCGTTAATTCCGGGGGGCTCTTTTATCATGGGTTCTTCAGATGAAGATATCATTGCAGCAAACGACAACATCACCCGCACGGTTACGCTGCGTTCGTTTTGGATGGATGAAACCGAAATCACCAATGCCGAATACAAGCAATTTGTAGAGTGGGTAAAAGATTCGATTGTTAAAAATGAGCTCACAGTACTGGCTTTAGATCTAGCTGGTGTTAGTTTTATGGATGATTTTCCTAACCAAGATGAATTCAAAGATATGGTTGATGCCAAACCGATATTAGAATTTTTACCCGAGGCATATATCAAAGATGACAGTGATGATGACGATAATGAAGCGTATTTAAACGAACTTGCCGATGTAGTTCTTTTTAAAGACTACACAACAGAAGACAAAATCGATGGAGAAATACCATATTTTATCACCAATGAAAATCATGATAGTTTATTTCATTATCACTTGCCATTGAATGATTTGGACATAGATTACGAATCTGAAGAATTTGAAGCGATTAAAGACTTCATATATCTTCCAGAAAAAAGATGGTTTAATAACGAACCAAAGATTGATGTAAAAAAATTAAAGTATCGTTTTTCAGCTGTTAACGCTGAAAAAGCGATAAAAAACCCGGATAGTATTGAAAAGTACACAACGTTTCAGGCACCTGAAATATATCCCGACACTACTGTTTGGATTAAAGATTTTAAGTACAGTTATAATGAGCCCATGCATAATGACTATTTTTCGTCTCGTGCGTATGCCAACTTCCCTGTAGTTGGTATAAGCTGGCAGCAAGCTAGAGCATTTGCACATTGGCGTACAAAAATTAGAAACGACTTTTTGCGTAGCAGAAAAAAGCGGAAATCAACCACGGGTGCATTTAGATTGCCAACAGAAGCGGAGTGGGAGTATGCTGCTAGAGGTGGTTTGGAGTCTGGGATTTATCCTTGGGGCGGACCGTATCTGACTGATGAAAGAGGTTGTTTTATGGCAAACTTTAAACCAAATCGCGGGGATTATGCAGCTGATTTGGCACTTTATACTGTCGAAGCGGATTCATTTGAGCCCAACGATTATGGTCTGTACAATATGGCTGGTAATGTATCTGAATGGACAAGCTCCACATATACCAAAGACTCCTATGAATTTATAACAACCTTTAATCCGAATCTTGATAATTCTGATGACACCCACAAAGTAATTCGTGGCGGTTCATGGAAAGACGTTGCGTACTATTTACGCGTTGCATCTAGAGATTATGAATACGCCGATAGTGCCCGGAGCTATTTAGGTTTCCGCTTGGTGCGCGACTATTTAGGCGCAAATGAAGTTCAACAACAATAAAAATTAACATGAAAAAAAATAAATTCCCTATTCCTGAAAATATATTGGAACTCCTTTTTGGAGCAGGTGCGTCAGTAGTAATTATTGGTGCGTTATTAAAAATCACTCACAATGATTTTATCTTTTCTGGCAATACTTGGCTTACAGCTGGTCTTGTTACTGAGGCAGTGATTTTTCTTATTGCTGGTTTAAGGGGATATTTTACGGCTAGCGAATCTGCATCATCATCTTCAGAAGATGCTACGGATCTTTCTGATATTTCTCAAGAGGCTAAGGCACTTAAGGCAGCCTATCAAAATGCAACTTCTCAACTGGAAACCTTAGGTACTAACTTGTCTTCTGCTGTTAGCGCCACAGGTGCTTTAGAAGTTCCTGCTGATTTGCCCGAAAACATGTCTAGCTTAAACAGTAATGTTGCGCAAACAAATCAAGCATTAGAGCAACTTGCTGCGGCTTACAGCGCCACAAAAGATGCAGTTGCTACAGAGCCTAAAGCGCATGGCCAAGTAGTTGAAAATATGGACGCTTTACATGCCGAACTGGCTACTCTAAAGCAAACAATAGCAAGTCTTAATGCTAAATATGCCGATATTTTGGGCGCAATGAAAAACTAGTTATGGCTGGAGGAAAGCAAGATACGCGTCAAAAGATGATCAACATGATGTACTTGGTATTCATCGCCATGTTGGCGCTGAATATAAGCAAGGAAGTGTTGGCCACCCTTGGTATGATTAATGACAATATTGATCAAGCAACTCAAGATTTATTTGTAGATAGTGGAGGCAAATACAAGAAGTTTTCTGATAATGAAACCATCCCTTACTATCGTGTAGCCGCTTCAAGAACACCAAAAATTGAATTAGTTGCTAAAGAGTACTTTGAATATATAGCAACGCTTAAATCTACGTTAATCAATAGCAGTGAGAATGGCTATATGATTGAAAGGATAAATGAGAAAACGAAGGAAAAGGATTCTGTAATGGATTACCAAACCATGGATAAATCTCAAAAGTTAGACTCTATCTTTTTTATTGGTAATCAGTATGCGTCTGGCGGAAAAGAGTTTATCACGCGTTTTACTTCCTTTCGCGAAAATATGCTCAAACAGCTCGACAGTCTTATTATAGATGATATAGCACGCGTAGAAGAAAACCCTGATGACTTAAACTCAAAACCTGCTGGATTCAATTTTAGTTCTATTGAAAATTTATTGGCTGAACGGTTTGAGTTTTTTGACAGTATTCCAAACCGCGAGGGAAAACTACTTCCATATTTAGATTATCATTTTAAGGGCTTCCCTTTGATTGCATCTTTATCAAAACTGACAAAAATACAATCGGATATACGCTATGTAGAAAACAAAATTCTCGAAAGTATGCTTAGCACTATCGGTGAAAATGAAGTAGGATTGGACACTTACCAAACGCTACTTGAAACCACAAAATCCTCGTATTTCACTGGTCAAGTTGTTGACGCCTCTATTGTGATGGGGAAAAAAGACTCTGATTTTAGACCTGATAGAGAAGAACTACAAATAAATGGTAATCCACTTACGCGAGGAAGAGAATATGTTGTTGAAGATGGTGTCGTTAAATTAAATTATGTTCCTAGAACGGCTGGTAATTTAAACTTAACGGGTAAGCTATTTTTTAAGCGCGATAGAGAAGAACTCTCTGTTGACGTAGCGCAGCAAATTTCCATATCTACACCCCCAAAAGATGCTATCATTTCGGCCGATCGTATGCGTAAACTTTACGTTGGATTGCCCAATGATTTGTCTATTTCAATTCCAAACGTAGCGCCAAACACCATTCGAGTTAGTACTGACGCGAATCATGGCACTATAAAACGTGATGGAACCAAATGGCTTGCTGTTCCAAATGAATCAAGAATTGGTAATGAAATGGCTATTCGAGTTTCAGGAATTGTCAATGGAGACCTCCAATCTATGCGCCCTCAATCGTTTAAAGTTAAGGCACTTCCTCCTGCATTTGGTTCAATTATAGTTAATGGACGCAAAATAACAAGCGGCGAATATCCTTCCGGAGCAATTAAGAGAGGAGTAGTAACTGCTGATTATGGGGATGACTTTGATTACGATGTTGATGTTAAAGTAACCCAATTTCAAGTTAAAATCGGATCATCTCCTTCAAGGACCATTTCATCTAATAAGTTAAGTGATGTTGGTTCAAGTATAGATGCGGTAGGTAGCGGGACAGAAATTAAAATATTTGATATAAGAGCCGAAATTTCATCGCTTGGAAGACCATTAAGTGTTCCGCGTGTTACCGACTTTTATTTAACAGTTAGATGATGAAAAGTAAAAACGTAGTATTTGCATCAGTTTTATTTTTTTCACAATTCATTTGTGCTCAAATTAATATTCTTAATGCAGACAATCCAAGTGAAATAGGGGCTTTGTCTGAAGCGCAAAAAAAACAATTAAGTGAAAATAAATATATTGAATATCCATATGTTGATGACAAAGACATTATGTGGAGTAAGATTGTATATGAAGAAATAGATCTTTCTGAAAAATTTAATCATCCCTTGTTTTTCCCCAGTGACAAGCTCTATACACATGAACGGAAATCGCTTTGGTATACTATCAGACAAGCGATAATAAATAAAAAAATTGAAAATGTATACGCTGAAAATAATCCTAATTTTAGTGAACGCATCGGCTATGAACGCGTTTTAGAAATTATCCAAAATAAGGATTGGGATTTAGTAATTGCGTCAAAAGACATAAGCTCTTATCTTATAAAGGGTATTTGGTATGTTGATAAACGCTATGGTCAATTAAGCTATCGCTTATTAGGTATTAAACCCATTAGTAAAATTGATATTGGCGTAGAAGTGGATATTTTAGAAAATGGCTCTCAACGAAGTAGTGATGATTCTGCTAGAACCCCACTTTTTTGGCTTTGGTATAAAGATTTACGCCCCATATTGCACAAACAGCTTGTGTTTGACGATAAAAACAATGCCAGTCGCATAACTTTTGACCAGTTGCTTACGTCCCGTAGGTTTACGTCCCGTATTATTGGAGTTGATAATGTTTTTGATGATAGATTATTATCAGAAATGCCAGGATTAAAAGATGATCCCTTTATGCAATTGATAGAGTCTGAGCGCTTGAAAAACGTCATCAGGGACTTTGAACAAGACCTTTGGGCAAACTAAAAATTCAAACCCACTTTTGTGGGTTTTTTTATGCAACGTGATGTACTTATTGTTGGTTTTGGTCTTGCCGGTTGGGCACTTACTGAGGTATTAAAGGAACAAGGTATTTCTTTTGTAGTTATAGATGCCCAAAAAAATTCAAGCTCTAGAGTAGCAACAGGAATTTATAATCCAGTTGTTCTTAAAAGATTTCGTGCCGTTTGGTATGCAAATGCACTTATGGAACACTCCATTTCTTTTTATACCCAACCAAAATACAAAGCTGCTTTTCATCCGATGCCTATTCATCGCATTTTAGCTTCGGTTTCAGAGCAAAACGATTGGACAGTGGCTTCTGATAAAGTTGATTTGAGTAATTATTTGCATCCAAAAATTCTTTACAATACAAATCCCAATGTTTTTGCGCCCTATGGCTTAGGTCTTGTGCACCGTACCGGTTGGATTGATACAAATACATTGCTTACTCAATCGCAAAAAGAACTTGAGCAACAACATTGCTTTGTTGGCGAAGGGTTTGACTACGACGCACTTGATGTTTCCGCTAATGTACTGCGCTATAAAGATTGGAAGGTAAATCAGGTTGTTTTTGCAGAGGGAGTCGGAGTTCTAAAGAATCCGTGGTTTTCGAATCTATCCATTATTCCAAATAAGGGCGAATGGCTAATTGTTTTATGTAAAGGACTTGGATTACATACCATTTTGAAAAGTGGTGTTTTTGTTGTTCCGCTTGGTGATGACAAGTACCGTATTGGTGCAACATATGCGCGTGAATTTGAAAACAGCCTTCCTACTGAAGATGGTAAAACATGGTTGCTGGCACAATTTGAAAAGCTTACCGCTTTGCCATTTGAAGTATTGGAGCATAGCGCTGGCTTTCGCCCAACTGTCCCAGACAGAAGGCCTATCATCGGATTACATTCAGAACATAAAAATATTTGGTGTGTAAATGGTCTCGGCTCTCGAGGTGTTTTATGGGCACCATACCTTGCTACTATGCTTGTGGGAGCGCTAAAAGGCTCACAAACGGTCATGCCTGAGCTTAGTTTAACTCGTTTTTGGTAACTACAGAACAAGAAAAAAAATATTTCCTGCCATATTCTACTTATTTT
>JAACDD010000197.1 GCA_009937085.1 Bacteroidota bacterium | reverse complement strand
TATAGCGTTTTTCTTCCAATCGATAAATGAGTAAATCATCAACAACGCCACCACTATCATTAGGCATATAGCCGTATTGTGCCGCGCCAACATCAAGTGCTGTTACGTTGTTGCTTGTGGTGTATTGTAGCAAGTCGAGTGCCGCATCGCCCGAAACAATAAATTCACCCATATGCGATACATCAAAAACACCGACATGTTCCCGCACACAAAGGTGTTCTGCCTTTACACCTTTGTATGTTAACGGCATATCAAAACCTGCAAAGGCGCCCATTTTTGCGCCCAGTGCGGTATGTTGTTTATACAATGCTAACTGCTTCATGCCTTCAAAAATAATGTAGTTTTAGTTACATTAGCCAAAAAGATGATTATGTTACGCCTCATTTTATTCACATGTTTTTTAGCTATTTCACTTAGCGCTCAGGAATTACCTAACGATTACCTTACTCCAACATTCCACGCTGCGCGTAGAGCTGCAGTTCGTGCTCAAATGCCGCCCAATAGTGTTGCCGTGTTTTTCGCCAATCCCATTCGCAACAGAGCTAATGATGTGGATTTTCATTACCATCAAGATCCGAACTTTTATTATCTCACCGGCTTAAAAGAACCACATGCAGTTTTGTTAATTTACAAAGAATTACAACAAATAGATGCCGTTCAAACGGATGAAATACTGTTTGTGCAAGAACGCGATCCGCTTCGTGAACAATGGGACGGCTATCGTCTTGGGATAAAAGGTGCAAAAGAACGGCTTGGGTTTAAAGAGGTTTTTTTTAATACCGATTTTGCTTCGTTCAAAACACAATTTGACCAGTTTGATAGGGTGCTATTTTTCGAGTTTGAAAATGATGTGCGTGATGATATTTCTAATAATGCGGATTTGTATTCGCTTATAAAAACGTTTAAAACAAAAGCCAATTTTCCACAAGACTTTTCGGCAAGTCGTACATCGCTTTATCGATATATAACGACCTCTGATGCAAAAAGTTCTGCGAACGTAGCGCAAGTACTCGACAGATCGCTTCGCCGCAATGCCGATTTGGCAAAAGACACACTTTTGTTGCAATACAAGAAAGCCATTAACGAACGTCAACGCACTGAGCTAAGGCAACAAATGCAAATGCAATTGACCAATTTAGATGTGGAAACGTTGGCTGTAATCATGGACGATTTACGTGAAATCAAACAACCTGAAGAAGTAGCATTACTAAAAAAAGCAATTTATATTTCTGCGGTAGGGCAGGTGGAGGTGATGAAAGCCATGCATCCCGATATGTCGGAACGTGAAATTCAAGGCATTCATGAGTTTGTGTTTAAAAAATACGGTGCCGAATACGAAGGGTATCCTTCTATTGTTGGTGGTGGTCATAACGGTTGTGTATTGCATTACATAACAAATGATAAGCCACGTGTTGCCTCCGATTTGGTACTTATGGATTTGGGCGCGGAGTATCACAACTACACCGCTGATGTTACTCGGACTATCCCTGCTGACGGGACTTTTTCAGTAGAACAACGTGCTATTTACGATATCGTATATGAAGCGCAAGAGGCAGGTATCGCATCATCTGTGGTTGGCGCAAGTATGCGTGCGCCACATATGGCGGCTTTGGTGATTATTGAAAAAGGATTAAAAGCATTGGGAATTATTAGTGATGCAAGTGAAGTTCGGCGATATTTCCCTCATGGAACGTCACATTATTTGGGTTTAGACGTGCATGATGCTGGAACTTACGCCCCCTTTAGGCACAACACACTTATTACGGTTGAGCCTGGAATCTACATTCCAGAAAACAGTCCCTGCGACCCAAAATGGTGGGGAATAGCGGTGCGCATTGAAGATGATATTTTGATTACAGAAGATGGTCCTGTAAACCTTTCTGCTTATGCACCTAGAACAGCAACTGTCATCGAAGAAATGATGCAGCAACCCAGCGTTTTGGATGATTTTTTACTTCCCGAATTAAGCACGTTGGAGTAAATACTCCTTAAAGGCATCGTAGTCCTTTAGCGCTGTTTTCTTAGGCGTTTTATCCAATATATGTTGGATTTGCTCAGGAATATCCAGTGTAATTTGTAGACTTTCTTCTACGGTATCGCGGAATTTTATGGGATGTGCCGTTTCTAAAAACACACCATGTGTACTTGGATTCTCTTGCATGTATTTTTGCAGTCCCAAATATCCCACCGCACCATGCGGATCGGCAACGTAGTTGTGGTCGTTATACAATGCTTTTAGCGCAACTTGCGTTTGATTATCATCAAAAGCATGGGATGAAAATTGTTGCTTAAGCGCATCAAAGTTATTTTCAAACAACGATTGTATCCGAATAAAGTTTGAAGGATTTCCCACGTCCATAGCATTAGAAATCGTTTGCTTAGATGGGTACGGATTATACTCTTGTGTTTGTAAATAGCGCGGTACGGTATCGTTTACATTTGTGCTTGCTACAAAGTGATGTACTGGTAATCCCAATTTGCTAGCAACGATTCCTGCACAGATGTTTCCAAAGTTTCCACTAGGCACAGAAAAAACCAAATCTTCTTCAATCCCCTGCCTTTTAAGTTGTTGGTAGGCAAAGAAAAAATATAGCGATTGCGGTAACCATCTTGCAACATTAATCGAATTTGCAGATGTTAGATTGTATACGTTATTCAAATCCTCATCCAAAAAGGCTGTTTTGACCATCTCTTGACAATCGTCAAAAACACCGTCTACTTCAACGGCTTTGATATTATTACCATTGGTTGTGAGTTGCAGTTCTTGAATGTCACTCACTTTTCCTTTTGGATAAAGAATAATAACCTCGGTACCTTCAATACCCAAAAAGCCAGACGCAACCGCACCACCTGTATCACCAGAAGTGGCTACTAAAACAGTAACTTTTTTAGGATTTTGTTCGTTAAAATATCCAATGCAGCGTGCCATAAACCGCGCGCCTACATCTTTAAACGCCATCGTAGGCCCATGAAAAAGTTCGAGTGTGTCAACGCCTTTATGTATTGGCACAAGAGGAAAATCAAAACACAAGGTGTCTTCTACAATTTTTTTAAGACGCGCTTCTGGAATGGTGCCACCGACAAATGGGCGCATTACTTCAACGCCTATTTCTACAGGAGTTTTATTTTCTAAGTCCTGTAAAAAGTCTTCTGAAAGTCTTTCTGTTTTTGCAGGAAAATAAAGACCTCTATCCGGAGCAAGCCCACGAATTACGGCTTCATCGAATGTTGCGGTATTGGAGTTGTTGGTTAGGCTGTAATATTTCATGTAATATCTTCTAAAAAGCTAACGCCATTTTGTTTGACGGGACTCACGTGTATTTCAAAAGGAATATCTGTTTTTTCATAGATGTGTTGCATGGCTTGTGCAACGTTATGTGCTGCTGTCATACCTCTTGAAAGCGCAAAAACAGAAGGTCCTGAACCTGATATTCCAGAGCCTAACGCACCAGCTTCTTTACAAGCAGCTTTTAACTGAGCAAACTGCGGAATAAGTATAGAACGCGCAGGCTCAACGATTTCATCAACCAATGAACGACTGAGCAATTCGTAATCCTCTTCGTATAAACTTGAAACAAGTGCTCCCACATTTGCCCATTGATTAATGGCTTTTTCAAGCGAAACACGCTTTTTGAGTACGGCTCGTGCATCTGCTGTTTTTACTTCAATTTTTGGGTGAATTACGGTTGCTGCAAGTTCT
>JAACDD010000196.1 GCA_009937085.1 Bacteroidota bacterium | reverse complement strand
TCATTTGGGTTTTCAGCGAGTACATTAAACGTGGTTTCGTAATACCCACGCTTGACACGTTTTACCTTTGCCATAACGATGGGTACGTCAAAGCGTTTTCCCAAACGTTCTGCGCCTGTAAATACTGGAACTTCATGCCCAAAAAAAGTACGGTAGTAATTTTTACTTCTGTTTCTAGGGGATTGATCAGCCGCAAAACCCACTAAATTTAATTTATTCTCGCGTTTTGATGCGGCAAACTCTTCTGCAAATTTCTTTCTTGAAATCAACGCAGAATTGTGTTTTGATCGCACTTTTTGGAAATACGTATCAAAGTATTTGTTCTGTAAAGGCGCATATATCGCAACAGGCTTTAACGATACATAATAGCCCAACGCCAGCAACCACTCAAAGTTTGCATAGTGTCCGGTCATAACAAATACCGATTTTCCTTGCTTGGCAAAATTCTCAACAAGTTCAGGGTTGGTAACGGTAAAGCGTTTTAGCATTTGCTTCTTAGACATCCCTTTTACCTTAATGGCTTCTAAAAAGAGGTCGCATAGAAAGCGATAAAATTTACGTTCAATCTGCTTTTGTTCAACAGGTGAATTGGCAACACCAGCTAAGGCCATGTTTTTTTGAACAACTTTTTTGCGATAGCCTACAATATGGTATACAAAAACATAAAACAGATTAGAAAGTTGGTATAACAGCCAAAAAGGAAGTTTTGAAATAAGAAGAAGTAGCGGTGCTACTAAAATATAAATCAGTAGATTCATTCGTCGTTATACGCTTTGCGCTAAACTACAGCAGGTTTGCTTCAAGAATGGGTAAAATATTCCCTATGTAATTTTCTCTAGCGACAACTTGACCATTTTCGTCAAGTAAGAACAATTGTGGAATTGACCTTACACCATAGAGTGCAGCGATAGGATCTTCCCAGCGTTTTAGGTTAGAAACGTGATTCCAATCAAGTTTGTCATTTTCGATGGCTTTTCTCCAGCTTGCATCGTTTTTATCTAAGGACACACTTAAAATAGCAAGTCCTTTTTCTTTAAATGTGTTGTAGGTTTCCACTAACTTAGGACTTTCTACGCGACATGGTCCACACCATGATGCCCAAAAATCAACCAATGTGTATTTTCCTAGCGTTGCATACAATTGTTGTGGATTTCCATCCAAATTTGGCGCAGTGAAATCTGGTGCAGTTGATCCAATACTAACATCACCATCTTCTTGATTTTCAGCATCTGGATTCACACTTTTATCGTCATTTGGAAAAAGTGTTTTTTCAATTTTCACACCAGCTTTAGTTTTTTTAACGGTATTGCTAAACGCATTAAAAATGCTTTGTGCCGCTTCCTCCTCTATACTCTTGTTAAGAATTAGTTGCTCCAAAATAAGTGTAGAGATATACGAATCTGAATTATCTGTAACGAAACTCACTTGAAAATCGGTGAATTTTGTTTGCATATCGTTTAGCTGTTCTTGCAAATCAACAAAAGCCAAACTATCTCTAGAAACCATCGCATTTCGCATTTCGTTTTGGATACCGAATAAATCTTCAATTAATGGAGTAGATGTGGTAATATACCTTCTAAACTCTTTGTTCGATTTGGTACCACTAGCTTTTGATGCACGTATGCTATCCTTGTAGATTTCAACTGTAATTTCACCAGGTTCAAGTACAACAGGAACTACATCGCGATTGCCTTCTAAAAGTAAATAGTGCATTTCGGGCAATTCGATGCTTCTTGCGTAACTCGCGACACCACCTTGAATGGCAAGTGTATCTAAGGTCTGAGGTTGGTTGTTTTCGTCTAATGCAATCAGAAAGACATTGTTGTTGTCATCAACATCAGCGGAAATATTTAAGGTGTAATCTGTGGTTTGACATGAAGCCAAAATAAGCACTAAGGCAAATAGGGTAAGTAAGCGCATGAAAATATTTTTTCCAAATTTAGGAAAAAGAAACGTGGCTACTGCGAATGCTAATGGTTTTTTAAGCTTACCATAATTCCACTTACCAACTCATTATAATCCATGGTTTTAAAATCTTCATCGGCAAAAAATGCTTTGAGCTTGTCAGTATGGTAGTCATAAATTTTCCATCGCTTGTTGTGGTATTCCAATGCGGTTAGGTTTTCGATCCAATCGCCGGAGTTTAGATACAGGCAGCTCCCATTTTTATTTTTACGAATCCGTTTTTGTGGCTGATGAATATGACCACATACCACGTAATCATAGCCTTGATCAATAGCTAAATCGGTGGCAATTTGCTCAAAGTCGTTGATAAATTTCACAGCTTTTTTTACGCTATTCTTGATTTTCTTGGACAACGAGTATTTCTCTTTTCCCGACTTAAGCAGCCACCAATTAATAAATCGGTTAATCAAAATTAGCATATCATAACCCCAACCACCAAGTTTTGCAATCCATTTTGAGTGTTGGACCGTAGCATCAAAAATATCCCCGTGGAAAAACCAAGCTTTTTTCCCCTCAAGTTCTAAAATTAATTTGTCTACAACTTGAATATTTCCCAAGTCAATATCTGTGAATCTACGAAGTAATTCATCGTGATTGCCTGTTATATAATATACTTTTGTACCGCCGGTTGCCATTGAAATAATTTTCTTGATAACCTTGAGATGATTTTTTGGAAAATAACGCTTACGGAATTGCCAAATGTCAATTATATCTCCGTTAAGAATCAGTGTTTTGGGGCGAATACTAGATAAATAATTTAACACTTCTTCTGCATGGCATCCATATGTTCCCAAATGGATATCAGATATAACTGCTAAATCTATTTTTCTTTTTTTCACGTTATACAAATATCCAAACCTTATTTTTCGTTAACATTAAGGGAGTTTATTAAAACCCTTAATAAAAGGTTACCAAATTGTTACTATCAACAATTCAAATGGATGTGTTAATATTCGTATTTTTGTAGAAATTTTTATTTTATGTCCGGAAATACCTTTGGCAAATCTTTTACCCTAACAACATTTGGAGAATCACATGGCCCTGCACTTGGTGGCGTTATAGATGGTTGTCCTGCAGGTGTTCCTATTGATATTGAAGCGATACAAAAAGACTTGGATAGGAGAAAGCCAGGTCAATCGGCTATAGTTACACAACGTAAAGAACCTGATACGGTTGAAATTTACTCAGGTGTTTTTGAAGGTAAATCTACGGGGACACCTATTGGCTTTGTGATTCACAATACAAATCAAAAATCAAAAGATTACACACATATCAAAGACAGCTACCGTCCTTCGCACGCTGATTATGTGTATGATCAAAAATATGGTTTTCGCGACTATCGCGGGGGTGGCAGAAGCTCTGCTCGTGAAACAGCTGCACGTGTTGTTGCTGGGAGTATTGCCAAACAACTTATTGCACCTGTTCACATACAAGCTTTTGTATCTGCGGTTGGGGAATTAACATTACCAAACCCAGAAAAGATATCTGATTTTTCGTTTATCGAGCAAAACCCAGTACGCTGTCCAGATCCTGCAATGGCTGCGGAAATGGAAAGTTACATCAAGCAAGTTCGAAAAGATGGCGATACTGTGGGAGGTGTTATCACTTGCGTGGCTAAAAATGTTCCTGTTGGCTTAGGTGAACCGGTTTTTGATAAACTACACGCTGTTCTGGGGCAAGCAATGCTCTCCATAAATGCTGTTAAAGGTTTTGAATACGGTAGTGGTTTTGCTGGAGCTGTACTCCGCGGAAGTGCACACAACGACCTTTACAACGAAGATGGCACTACAAAAACCAATAATTCGGGAGGTGTGCAAGGAGGCATAAGCAACGGAATGGATATTTATTTTAATGTAGCTTTTAAGCCTGTTGCAACCATTATGCAATCGCAAGAAACGATAGACAACAAAGGGGAAACAGTTACCATGGAAGGCAAAGGTCGCCACGATCCATGTGTAGTGCCAAGAGCCGTTCCTATTGTTGAAGCCATGACCGCTTTGGTATTGGCAGACTTTACACTTCGGAATAGAAATTCTAAATTGTGATATGCGAAAACTAGCGCTCCATTGGCAAATTTTATTAGGAATGTTTTTTGGCGTTCTTTTTGGTTTGCTGTGTAGCCAGTTTGATTGGGGAAAGTCGTTTGTTGTAGATTGGATTAAACCTTTTGGAACGATTTTTATCAACGCCTTAAAGCTTATTGCTGTTCCGCTAATTCTCGCATCGCTAATAAAAGGGGTTTCCGATTTAAAAAATATCGCCCAACTTTCCAATATGGGAGGTCGTACGATTGGGTTGTATTTACTCACCACACTAACGGCAGTTACCATTGGCTTAACCATTGTGAATGTCATTAAACCTGGAAACACCCTTTCAGACGAAACTCGAACAGAATTGCTCACTTCCTATGCTACAGATGCAGCGGCAAAACAATCGGTAGCGGCGGCACAAAAAGAAGCGGGCCCACTTCAAGCTTTGGTAGATTTAGTTCCTTCTAACATTTTTGCTGCCATGCAAGACAATGGCAATATGTTGCAAGTCATTTTCTTCGCTATCTTTTTTGGTGTAGGACTGGTGTTGATACCCAATAAAAAAGCAAAACCTGTAAAGGACTTTTTTGATGCGCTTAATGAGGTTATTCTAAAACTTATTGATTTGATTATGATAGCTGCGCCTTACGGTGTCTTTGCACTTTTAGCAGCTCTAATTGCCGAAGCACCTTCAGCAGATTTATTTAAAGCACTTGGTTTGTACACGCTAACCGTACTCATTGGTTTGTTCGCCATGATTGTCTTTTACATTGTACTCGTGCGTATTTTTACGCGGAAGAAAACGGGATTCTTTTTAAAAGGAATTTCTCCGGCACAGTTGTTGGCCTTCTCTACAAGCTCTTCAGCAGCCACACTTCCTGTTACCATGGAGCGTGTTCATGAACATCTTGGAGTAGAGGAAGACGTAAGCAGTTTTGTGTTGCCCATTGGGGCAACCATAAATATGGATGGCACAAGTTTATACCAAGCGGTAGCCGCTGTTTTTATTGCACAAGCGTTTGGTATGGATTTAAGCCTTTCAGCTCAATTGGGTATTATTGCCACAGCAACCTTAGCGTCTATCGGTTCTGCTGCCGTGCCAGGCGCAGGCATGGTAATGCTTGTAATTGTTTTGGCGCAAGCAGGTATTCCTGAAGCGGGATTGGCGCTTATTTTTGCCGTAGACAGACCATTGGACATGTGCCGAACTGCCGTAAATGTAACTGGCGATGCTT
>JAACDD010000195.1 GCA_009937085.1 Bacteroidota bacterium | reverse complement strand
CCTACCAGTGCATTGGGATCAAAGGTTGGCGTACTCACACTCATCAGAATTTCACCTGTGTTGGGCTCAATGGCCAAAATACCGCCACGTTTATTTGCCAATAGCTTAGTGCCGTATTCTTGAAGCGCAATGTCAATTGATAGTGTTATGTCTTGCGCTGGTACTGGCAAAGTGTCTAGCGTACCATCTTTATAGGGGCCAATGATTCTGTTAAACTTATCCCTTTGCATATAGGAAACGCCTTTAGTCCCTCGCAGTACTTTTTCATAGGTCTTTTCAATGCCTTGACGTCCTATGAGTTCCCCTTTAACATAGTAGGGGTTGTTTCGTATATCGAAATTGTTAACCTCGCTTATATAACCCAAGAGATTGGCTGCTACTTCCGTTTGGTAATCTCTTACAGATTTTCGCTGGATGTACATGCCTGGAAATTTCCACATTTTCTCCTGTAAAATGGCATAGTCTTGTTTAGAAATTTGGTTTAAAATCACCGATGGGGCACGCAGCGAATAGCGACGCGCTTTGTTTATACGTTCAACCAATTCTGATTTAGGCAACCGCAACATCTTGCAAAGATCCAAGGTGTCGAATGGCTCTAGGTTTTTTGGAATCACCATCAAGTCATACATGGGCTGATTGGAAACCAATAGGGTTCCGTTTCTGTCAAAAACATACCCTCGCTCTGGATACACGTACTGCTTTAATACCGAGTTTTTTAAGGAAAGATCGCTGTATTGATCTGAGATTATCTGAAGGAAAAATAACCTCATAAACAGTACGATGCCTACAATTGCAATCGTTGTGGTAAAAAAGCGGGTTCTCATTACTTTCTTTTTTGGATTAAAACAAGCAATAAGAAACAGGCCATTATGGTTAACATACTGTTGGCTCCCCATGCACTAAGCAACCAGCCAAACTTAGACCAGCTTCCTATCATGGCAGCAAAAAGAAAAAAGTGATGAACCAATATAATCAGTAAAGTGTAGAGGCAAAGACTTCCGAAAGATTCGTTTTCAATTTTCAGATCTCTTAAGGATATGGTGTCTCGGTATGCAGTGCGCATAAGTAGTGGTCTTGTAAAGCAAGCAATCAGACTTGCGACAGTGTGTACGCCACCAGACAAGAAAAGCAAGTCAACCACAACCCCAATAAAAAATCCGACCAACAGCACGACCCAAGCTTCCCATTGGTGAGGCAAAAACACAAATAAAAGAACATAGATTAACGGCGAATAAGGAATGCCAAGCATGATAGGGTCAAGGATGAAAACCTGTGCAAAGACAAGTGCCAAAAACCAAACCAGTAAGCCTATTGGTTTATTCATTATCGATAATCATTTCTTTGATTGTTTCAGCTTTAGGTATCACAACGCCATAGACATAATCCAGAGTGGTCATGTCTTGAAAAAGGGATATGTGAAGCTGGTAATAGTTGTCGTTTGTCGGGACAATAATTTCATTGATGACACCAAGGTCAATATGTTTTGGAAAAACAGCCGACATACCTCCAGTAACAATGGTATCTCCCACTTGTACAGTGGCAGCCAAGGGAACGTCTGACAGTATCATGTCTTTTGGCGAATCTCCATTCCAATAGAGGCTACCAAAATGATTACTTTTCTTGAGTTTTGCGTTTATGCGCAACGACTTATTTAGCAAGGAAATAACACTGCTGGTTTCATCGTTGGTGTTATGAACAATCCCAACGACTCCTTTTGCAGAAATAACACCCATTTCCTTGTGTATACCGCTTTTGTTTCCTGCGTTAAGTGTGATGTGGTTGTAGTTGAGCTGAATGCTATTTCGAATTACTTGTGCGGGAATTACTTCAAATGGAATGCTGTCCAAAAGAAGCGCTTTACTTTGCTCATTGATAAGCTTTTCTAAAAGGTATTGATTGTCTTCAAGTAGCTGCTGGTTGTGCTGATCGCGTCTAAAGTAAGAGAAAAACTGATGGCGAGCTTCAAAAAAGGGCGCTAGAGTAGCATTATTTATTGCTAAAAAATTACTGCGTTGGTAGTTTTGATTAAGTGCAATAAAGCGTAGAGACAAGGCTAGCAACAAAATAAACAGCAGTAGCGTTCTGTTTCGCAGTATGCTGTTCAGTAATTTTTGCATGTGTTACACTACTTTATCAAAACAGACTTATATCGTTCAATGTTTTTAAGCACAGTGCCAGTTCCTCGAACTACAGCTCGAAGTGGATCTTCTGCAATAAAAATGGGGAGTTCCGTTTTTTGAGAAAGTCTTTTGTCTAGACCTCGCAGCATAGAACCACCACCAGCAAGGTACACGCCAGTGTTGTAAATATCCGCCGCCAGTTCAGGAGGCGTTTGTGCAAGTGTTTCCATAACAGAATCTTCTATTCTAATAATGGACTTGTCAAGTGCTTTGTGAATTTCTCGATAAGAAATAAGAATTTCTTTGGGCTTACCCGTTAACAAATCACGTCCTTGAACAGACATGTCTTCTGGAGGGTTTTCCAATTCTTCAGTAGCAGACCCAATGCTTATTTTGACGCGCTCTGCAGTGCGTTCGCCAATATACAGGTTGTGTTGGGTGCGCATATAGTAGATGATATCGTTAGTAAATACATCTCCCGCAATCTTAACCGATTTATCACACACAATTCCAGAAAGGGCAATAACCGCAATTTCAGTAGTTCCACCACCTATGTCTACAATCATATTTCCTTTTGGCTGCATGATGTCAACGCCAATACCAATGGCTGCTGCCATAGGCTCGTGAATCAAATAGACTTCTTTTCCGTTGACACGCTCTGCAGATTCTCGAACGGCGCGCATCTCCACTTCTGTAATACCAGAGGGTATGCAAATTACCATGCGAAGCGATGGCGTAAAAAAACGTTTTTTGAGCGAAGGGATATTCTTAATAAACAAGCTGATCATTTGCTCAGAAGCATTAAAATCAGCAATAACGCCGTCTTTTAGTGGACGTATCGTTTTGATGTTTTCGTGGGTTTTGCCTTGCATTTGGTTGGCTTCTTGACCCACAGCAATAATTTTGTCATTCCTTCTGTCTATAGCTACTATAGATGGACTGTCTACTACTACCTTATCATTGTGAATAATAAGCGTGTTAGCCGTACCTAAGTCGATAGCTATTTCTTCAGTCAAAAAGTCAAAAAATCCCATGTAATTGGTATTGGTATGTAATATTACGAATTAATGTTTAAAATGCCTTACACCAGTCATGACCATTGCCAAATTATTTCCATTGCAATAGTCAATACTCAATTGGTCTTTGATGGACCCTCCAGGTTGAATTACGGCTACAATACCTGCGTTATTTGCAATTTCAACACAATCAGGAAAAGGGAAGAAGGCATCACTAGCCATAACTGCTCCAGTCAAATCAAAACCAAAATGCTTGGCTTTTTCAATGGACTGATTTAGCGCATCCACTCTTGAAGTTTGACCTGTTCCAGCTGCAAATAACTGTCCGTTTTTAGCCAAAACAATTGTGTTGGATTTGGTGTGTTTTGCAATTTTAGAAGCAAACAACAAATCGTCAATTTCCTGCGCAGTGGCTTTTCTTTCTGTGACTTCATCCAGCATAAACTTGTCGTCTGTTATGGCGTCGCGTTCTTGCACCAAATGTCCATTGAGGCAAGAGCGAACCAGAGAAGATGGCTGTGGATAGCTTTTTAAATCCAGCAAAATTCTATTCTTTTTTTGTTTTAGTACTTCCAAAGCAGTTGCCTCAAAAGCAGGTGCAATGACAACCTCACAGAAAAGTGTATTGATCTTTTCAGCAGTAGAGAGGTCTATAGTGGTGTTGGCAATCAATACCCCGCCAAAGGCAGATATTGGGTCAGCAGCAAGTGCGTCTGTATAGGCCTGTGATATGGATTCACGTGTAGCCAAACCACAAGCATTGTTGTGTTTTAGGATGGCAAAGGTTGGTGCATCATCTTTAAATTCTGCCATCAACTGTACTGCAGCATCAACGT
>JAACDD010000194.1 GCA_009937085.1 Bacteroidota bacterium | reverse complement strand
TCATCGACTTCCAAATCGCCTTTGGTCGTAAGTGCAATATCAACACCGCCGTGGCGTGCTAACTGGTCTAACATGTGGTCAAAAAAGACAATACCTGTATCGATAGTGCTTTGTCCAGTACCGTCTAAATTGAGTTCTATTTGGATGTCCGTTTCTTTTGTAGTGCGCACATGTGTAGCACGTCTCTCCCCTGCTTTTAAAAGGGTATAAACCCCTTCCCAGGATTGGGTTTGCAATGAAATAACCGTTTGTAGTTCCGCAGAAATATCTTGAGCCATACGTGTGTCGTATTGAAGCAAAATTCCTTTTGCACCAAGATTTTGCGCCAATTCCATATCGCTCATTCTATCTCCAATCACAAAAGAATTCGCCAAATCGTATTGAGTATTGTCCAAATATGCCGTTAACATGCCTGTTTTGGGCTTACGTGTGGGTGCATTGTCTTCAGGCATGCTTTTATCAATGTATATTTCATCAAAGACAATCCCTTCGTTTTTAAGGGACGTTAGCATAAAATCGTGTGTGGGCCAAAACGTATCTTCAGGAAAACTTCCTGTACCCAATCCGTCCTGATTGGTAACCATGACCAATTCATAATCCATTTCTTTGGCAATACGTCCCAAATATTGAAACACACCTGGATAGAATTCGAGTTTGTTTAATGCATCTAATTGATAGTCTTTTGGCTCTAATGCCAAGGTCCCATCTCTATCTATAAATAATACTTTTTTCATACGGCTAATGATTTACATGCTGCAATGAGTTTGTTATTTTCTTGTGGTGTACCCACGCTAATTCGGATGCAATTTTCGCAATTTTCTTGCGAAGAACGATCCCGCGTAACAATGTGTAGGGCTAACAGTTCTTTGTATCGTTTTGCGGCATCATCAACTTTAATAAGTAAAAAATTGGCATCTGACGGGTATATTTTAACGACCCATGAAAATGCGTTTAATTCTTGCGCTAATCGCTTCCGTTCCGAAATACTTTCAGCAATTTGTGCATTTACTGTTTTTGTGTCACGAAGGGCTTCCATGGCATTTTGCTGACTAAGACTGTTGATGTTATATGGCGGTTTGATGCGCTTTAACAACGCAATAATTTCAGAACTGGCAATGGCAATTCCCAAACGCAAGCCCGCTAAACCAAAAGCTTTAGACAGGGTTTGAGTTACGATTAGGTTCGGGTAATTGGATTGTTTTTCCGACCAACTTGGAAAATCAGTAAAATCGATATAGGCTTCATCAACGACAATAATTCCATCAAAATTTTCCAGTAACATTTGAATATCATCTGGGTTGAACGCATTTCCGCTTGGATTGTTCGGACTACAAAAGAAGATTGCTTTTGTATTAGGTGTTACTGCATCAAGAATTTCTTTAGGTTTAAGCTGGAAAGTAGTATCAAGCGGCACTTTAATCATACCTACGCTATTGATGTCAGCCAATACCGCATACATGCCGTATGTTGGAGGCACAATTATAATTTCGTCCTTATAGGGCTTACAGAACGCTCTAATAATCAGGTCTAAGACTTCATCACTACCGTTTCCGATTAAAAGCTGGTCTTCATTACAACCACGCAGGTTGGCAATAACATTTTTTAATGCTGTTTGATTCGGATCTGGATAACGATTTACAGCTGTGGCATTGGGGTTTTCGTTGGCGTCTAAAAACGTCCACTCCCCTTCCGTAGCGGTAAAGGTATCCCGTGCCGAAGTGTATGGCTTTAATGCCAACATTTCGGGGCGTGCCCATTGCGATAAATCGAAATTCTTAGCCATTGTTTAAATCATTTAAACGAAGGGTTACGGCGTTTTTGTGCGCAAATAGCCCTTCCGCCTCTGCCATAGCTTCAATGCTTGGTCCTAGTTTTTGAATGCCCGCTGCACTAATGCGCTGATAGGTAATCGCTTTTGTAAATGCATCGAGATTTACTCCGCTATATTGTTTGGTATAGCCATTGGTAGGAAGTGTGTGATTCGTGCCAGAAGCATAATCACCAGCACTTTCAGGCGTGTAATTCCCAATAAATACCGAACCTGCATTTAGAATACCATCAACAAAAACAGCCTCGTTTTCGGCACAAACAATATAGTGTTCAGGGCCATAGGCATTGATAAAATCCAAGGCCGTTACTTCGTTGTCAAAATATACCGCTAACGAATTGTCAAGTGCCTTTTCTGCAATTTCCTTACGGGGTAGGCGCTGTAATTGTTTTTGTAACTCCTCTTGTACAGATTCAATTAAAGGTTTATTAGTTGCAACCAAAATAACTTGACTGTCTACACCGTGTTCGGCTTGTGACAGCAAGTCTGCTGCTACATAGGCAGGATTTGCTGAAGTATCTGCAACAACCAACAGTTCTGACGGCCCAGCCGGCATATCGATTGCCGTTTGATATTGTGTCGCTTTTTGTTTTGCAACAGTGACAAATTGATTACCAGGACCAAAAATTTTATACACTTTCGGAATAGATGCTGTTCCAAATGTCATGGCTGCAATGGCCTGAATACCGCCTATTTGCGCAACTATGGTAACACCACACTTAAACGCTGCATAACGAATCGCCGCAGGGAT
>JAACDD010000030.1 GCA_009937085.1 Bacteroidota bacterium | reverse complement strand
TCTTCCACGCTTCCCGCTACCGAAAAGTTTACTATCGAACTATACGACGTTCGGAAAACAGCATCTTGCCAATCTGTATTATGCATAACTCCATTTACGCCTAAAAGGTTTGCGTAAGTGGGGTGGTATTCATTGATAAAACGCTCAAATGTGGGACCATCCATTAGGTCTAGCTTATCGCTAACTTCACTCATAGAGCCAGAAATACTTAGATTGTATTTTGTCTCTCCAAGCGTTCCTTTTTTGGTTGTAATTAGAATTACCCCGTTTGATGCTCTTGCTCCATAAATCGCGGTTGCTGAAGCATCTTTTAGAATTGAAAAGCTCGCAATATCATTCGGATTAATCAACGATAATGGATTATTAACTCCCGCAGGATTTACTACATCTAAGGGAATTCCATCAATAACAATTAATGGACTGTTATCGGCAGACAGCGATGCGCCACCTCGAATTCTAATATTTGGTTCTGCATCGGGAGCTCCACCGCTGTTGGTAATCACCACACCAGCAACTTTTCCTGTCAATAATTGATCGGATGAAACGATAGCTCCTTGGTTAAAATCTTCGGCTGTAATACTTGCAACCGAGCCCGTAGCATCTTTTACCGTTGTGGTGCCATATCCAATAACGACCACCTCATCTAACTCTGAAGCTGACTCTACAAGCGTTACATTTAAAGTAGTACCTGCAATGTTCACTTCTTGTGTTTCAAACCCAATGGATGAAAACACCAATACTTGCCCGTTAGCGGCTGTAATAGCATAATTTCCATCAAAGTCTGTTGAAACACCATTCGATGTTCCTTTAACGACTACGCTGGCTGCGGGAAGTGGACTTCCCGAGCCATCCGTAACAACTCCGCTAACCGTTTGCTGTGCATAGAGACCTAATGAGGTCAAAAACAACAAGCAAAAGACCGCGTTTTGTATTTGTTTTTTCATATAGTTTATTTTGGTTAATAAAAACTAACACACTCTTCATAACGAATCTATAATAAACTTTCTTTTAGTTTTGATATTTGCGACAGCAGTACGTTACTTTAAAAACACGAAATCGTTGTAGTGTTCATAACTTTAATTATTATTATTTACCATACTGTAATATTATATTATTCGTATTTTAGGAACCTAAAAATTATAAAAATGAAAATCAACATAATATATTTTTTGATTGTATTTGTTGTTGTAAGTGTAAATGCACAAGAAATTGAAAAGCTTGAGCAAGAACAATTATGGATTTTTGGTGGTGAAATTTATAGAGTTGATAATTTTCCCTCAGATTATGTTGCAAACAGGACAGTCGATATTTGGGTTCCAGAAAACTATTCTTCCTACAAAAAATATTCCGTTATATACATGCACGATGGCGGCGCATTGTTTGGAAAAAAGACTGGTAAAAAAGGATGGGGCTCAAAGTGGAAAGCAGATGAAGTGGCTACAAAACTACTTAATGAAAATAAAGTAAAGGAATTTATAATTGTAGGTATTTACAATACTGGAAAAACGAGATGGAATGAATACTTCCCTTCAAAATCAATAAACTATTTAGATAAAAATTATAAAGATTCCTTGTTTTTTCAAAACAAAAATCAACATAACAACACAAATTTAATTGCAGATAATTATTTAAAATTTATTGTTAAAGAGCTAAAACCATATATTGATAATACATTTAGTGTGTATAAAAATGCTAAGAACACATATATAGCGGGTTCAAGCATGGGAGGGTTAATATCCATGTATGCCATTTTTGAATACCCAAAAATTTTTTCAAGAGCAGCCTGTATTTCAACGCATTGGATGGGCGTTGCCCCAAACAAGGATGGAGTGTATGATAAGAGAGTTCCATTATCAATTTTTGATTATATGAAGGATCATGTTCCAAATCCGAACAATCATCGTCTTTGGTTTGACTATGGAAATGCAGTGGGTGATTTAGATAGTTATTATGTTGATTACGCTGTTCATGTCGATTCTATTTTTAATAACAAAGGGTATGATTCTAAAAATTTTAAAAATATTCTTTTCAATGGAGAAAAACATAGCGGAAAATCATGGAATAAGAGACTAGATCAGATTTTTGAATTTTTATTAAAGGAATGATATTTAAATCAAATGTATAAACACCTAGCGTTGCAACTTTAAAAGACGCAGCTTAGTTGTATTTTAGTATTCTTAAAATTTATAATAATTGAAAAAAAAGATAACCCTAAAGCAACTGGCTACTGAGCTAGGCGTGTCGGTTTCGACCGTTTCCAAGTCATTAAATAACAGCACGGAAATCAGTCAAGAAACGCGGGAGCGCATCCAGGCTTTTGCCAAGTTTTATAATTATCGCCCCAACAATATCGCCTTAAGCTTAAAGAATAAAAAGACCAAAACCATTGGTGTTATTATACCTGAAGTTGTACACCATTTTTTCGCTATGGTGGTGCGTGGTGTAGAGCAAGTAGCTGTTAAAAGAGGATATAATGTTCTAATCTCACTATCAAACGAATCTTTCGAGAAAGAAGTTATTAATATGGAGACTTTTGCCGATAGTCTTATTGGTGGTTTTATCATTTCCCCATCAAAAGAAACCTTAAAGAAACAAGATTACCATCACATTCATCAAACCATGGAAGAGGGGATGCCAGTGGTACTTTTTGATAGAACCGTACCAGAAATAAATTGTGACAAAGTTATTGTCAATGATGCTCAAGTTGCCCTATTGGCTACGCAGCACTTGCTGGACAAAGACAAAAAAAATATTTTAGTGCTTACAACAGAAGACTATATAAGTGTTGGCAGACTTCGAACCCAAGGCTATATTAAAGCACTTAAGCTTGCAGGCATTCCACTCGACAACAAACTGATTATAAAAACAGAAGATTCCAAGCGGTCTGATATTATATTACCAGCCTTAGAAAACGAACTGAAAACAGCGCTTAAGGAAAGCCCAGAAATTGACGCCATTTTAGCTGTAAATGAGATTTATGCCGCAGCTGCGATGCGTGTTATACGCGAACTTGAATTAAATATTCCAAAAGACATTGCATTGATATGCTTTACGGACGGCGTGATTTCAAAATACGCAACACCACCATTGACAACAGTAAATCAACACGGCACACAAATTGGAATTGAAGCGGCTAATCTATTAATTGACAGACTTGAGCATGAAAACATGTCCGAAACCCCTATAACCAAAGTGGTAGCTTGTGAAATTGTTGAGCGTTTTTCAACATAAATTTTTATATTAGCTACATCAAAATAAACACACTTCTTCAATTTTTATTTTGATAAGCTTTGCTTATCGTAATTTAATTTACAAATTATGAAAAAGCCTCTCTTAAAGTTCTGGGATATCTGGAACATGAGCTTTGGTTTTTTAGGAATTCAATTTGGATTTGCCTTACAAGGTGGGTTTATGTCGCGTATCTTTCAGACACTAGGTGCTGCAAAAGACGACATTCCGCTATTGTGGATAGCAGCTCCATTGACAGGCCTCATTGTGCAACCCATAGTAGGATACTTAAGTGACCAAACGTGGCATCCACGCTGGGGACGAAGAAGGCCTTTTTTCCT
>JAACDD010000193.1 GCA_009937085.1 Bacteroidota bacterium | reverse complement strand
GGTAATGTTCCTAAGGAATATATTCCTTCTGTAGAAAAAGGATTCAAGCAAGCCATGTCAAATGGTCCATTGGCTGGATTTGAAGTAGATGCCATTAAGGTTACACTTAAAGACGGATCTTTCCACCCTGTGGATTCAGATTCATTGTCTTTTGAGTTAGCTGCAAAAATTGGTTACAAACAAGCTGCGAAGGCTGCTGGTGCCGTTATCATGGAGCCTATCATGAAGCTGGAGGTATTAACTCCAGAGGAAAATATGGGTGATATTGTAGGTGACCTCAACCGTCGTCGCGGACAAGTAATTAGCATGGATGACCGTGCTGGTTCAAAGGTTGTTAAAGCCACTGTCCCGCTTTCAGAAATGTTTGGTTACGTAACCTCGTTACGTACACTTTCATCTGGACGTGCAACTTCCACTATGGAATTTTCACACTATGAACAAACACCACAAAATATTTCATCTGAGGTAATTGCGGCAGCAACAGGTCAGAGCTAAAAATATAAACGATGAGTCAGAAAATTAGAATAAAACTTAAATCGTACGACCATAACTTGGTAGATCGCTCTGCTGAGAAGATCGTCAAAACAGTTAAGTCTACGGGTGCGGTAGTAACAGGTCCTATTCCGCTACCTACACACAAAAAACTTTTCACCGTTTTGCGTTCACCTCACGTAAACAAAAAATCGCGTGAACAATTCCAATTGAGCTCTTATAAGCGCTTGTTGGATATTTACAGCTCTTCATCAAAGACCATTGACGCCTTGATGAAACTTGAGTTACCTAGTGGCGTTGAAGTAGAAATTAAAGTATAACACCCTTTTTGGGGAGTAAATATTCAGATTATGTCTGGTTTAATAGGAAGAAAAATTGGTATGACGAGCATCTTTGACGAGAATGGGAAGAACCTTCCCTGTACCGTTATTGAGGCCGGTCCTTGTGTTGTTACACAAGTGAGATCCAAAGACGTTGATGGCTACGATGCCATACAACTTGGTTTTGATGAAAAGCCTGAACGTAAAGTAACCAAAGCCGCTAGCGGACACTTTAAAAAAGCAAGTACTTCGCCTAAGCGTAAGCTTGTTGAGTTCCAAGGCTTCGACGCGGAGCACAAACTTGGTGATACCATTACAGTTGACCACTTTGCTGCTGGCGAATTTGTTGATATCACAGGAACTTCTAAAGGAAAAGGATTCCAAGGGGTTGTAAAACGTCACGGCTTTGCTGGTGTTGGTCAAGCCACACACGGACAACACAACCGTTTAAGAGCTCCTGGTTCTATTGGTGCAGCATCATATCCAGCTCGTGTATTCAAAGGAATGCGCATGGCAGGTCAAATGGGGAACGAAAAGGTTACAGTTCAAAACCTTAAAGTTTTGCAAGTAGTTCCTGAGAAAAATCTATTAGTGGTTAAAGGTTGTGTGCCTGGCCATAAGAATGCGTTTATCTTAATTCGTAAGTAATGAAAGTAGCCATAGTTGATATTAACGGTAAAGAAACAGGTCGTACTGTTGCCCTAGACAAAGCTATTTTTGGTGTTGAACCAAACGAACATGCTTTGTATTTAGATGTAAAACAATACCTAGCGCACCAACGTCAAGGAACGCACAAAGCCAAAGAACGTGCAGAGATTGTGGGTAGTACGCGCAAGATCAAGAAACAAAAAGGTACAGGTACTGCCCGTGCGGGTAGCATCAAAAACCCGTTGTTCCGTGGTGGTGGACGTGTATTCGGACCTAGAGTTCGCTCGTATAATCAGAAAGTGAATAAGAACGTTAAGCGTTTGGCTCGCAAATCTGCTTTCAGCCTTAAGGCACAGCAAAAAAATATTACGGTTGTTGAAGACTTTCAGTTCGATGCACCGAAAACAAAATCGTTTCAAGCAGCACTTAGTGCACTTGGTATTTCCGACAAAAAATCACTTTGGGTATTGGGAGAAACCAATAAAAATGTGTTTTTGTCTGGACGTAACCTTACCAAAACAGAGGTGCTTACAAACGATGAGTTGAACACATACAAAATAATGAATGCCCAGCATTTGGTACTTGCAGAAAGTGCCGTTGCTGCCATTGAAGCTAACCTGAGTAAATAACAAACGATGCGTATTTTACTAAAACCTGTTATTACCGAAAAGGCAACTCGCGAGAGTGAGTTGAGAAACCGTTATACTTTCTTGGTTGATCCAAAAGCCAATAAGGTTGAAATTAAAAAAGCAGTTGAGGCAACTTACGGTGTTACCGTCGAAAAAGTGCGCACGCTTAATTACGGTCCTGAAAGACGCTCACGTTATACCAAAAATGGTATACAGCATTCGAAAACCAACGCTACCAAACGCGCAGTTGTGGAAGTAGCAGCGGGAGAAAATATTGATTTTTATAGCAATTTATAAAATAGGATAGGTC
>JAACDD010000192.1 GCA_009937085.1 Bacteroidota bacterium | reverse complement strand
ATAGCAATGATGATGTTGAGTACAAAGTATTCAGCGCGTAAGGATAAAATTGAAGTCAGCGTTCCTGCACCTGCAATAATAGGGAATGCAATGGGCACAATTGAGGCTGATTCAGAAGAATCATCTCTATAAAGCTGTATGCCTAAAATCATTTCCAGCGCCAAAAAGAAAATAATAAGCGCGCCAGCCACCGCAAAGGAGTTGACGTCAATCCCAATAAGACTTAGGATTTGTTCTCCTAAAAACAAGAATCCAATCATAATAAGCCCGGCAGCTAAAGAGGCTTTCTGTGACTGAATATGGCCAACCTTTTGGCGTAGCCCAATAACAATGGGAATGCTGCCAACAATATCGATGACGGCAAACAATACCATGGTACAGGTAACGATTTCTTTTAGGCTAAACATGTGTCAAATATACTTTATTTATGTTTCAAAATTGTAGTTTAGCAGCATGTTTCAATTGGGGAAAACACTGGTTTCAGAAACGCTTTTCGAGCAGGCATTCACGTGCGATTTAACAGCGTGCAAGGGGGCGTGTTGTGTGGAGGGCGAAGCAGGCGCACCGCTAGAGACTGAGGAAATAAGCCAACTTAAAGAACACTGGACAACGCTCAAGCCCTTTCTGACAAAAGAAGGCATAGCGGCCATTGAGGCACAAGGCGTGGCCACACAGAATGCATTTGAGGAATGGGAAACCCCATTGATTGACGGTAAGGCGTGTGCATATATTGCTTATGACAGCAAAGGCGTTGCGCAATGCGGCATTGAGCGGGCCAATAAGCAACAAGCCACCAAACCTCAGAAACCCATCTCATGTCATCTCTATCCCATACGTGTGAAAAGCTACAGCGCATTTGTGGCAGTGAATTACCACGAATGGGCTATTTGTGCGCCGGGTTGTACGCTGGGTGCTGTGCTTAAACAACCGCTTTATCAATTTGTGCAAACGGCTTTGGTGCGAAAGTTTGGGCAGGCGTGGTATGATGCCTTGCACGCGGCGGCGCAAGAATTTGATGCTAACAAAAATTGTTAAACCACGCCCTTACCATACAGGTTATTACAAGTAACTGAAAATCAAAATATTAAGAATAGCTTTTTTTACTAGCTTTTGTAGGAAAAGCCTTAGTTCTTGTTAAAAACTAAAAGGCATTGTGGAAAAGTATGGCTTTCATTTGGTCATTTTTTTTGGAATATTTGTAAGGAAATTATTCATCCCAAAAACCCTTTAATAAAAAATTATGCAAAATGCTATAGAACCCATATTGTCTGAAAACAAAAATCGCTTTGTAATTTTCCCTATTGAACACCATGATATTTGGGAATGGTACAAGAAATCAGAAGCATGTTTTTGGACAGCTGAAGAAATTGATTTACATCAAGATTTAACAGACTGGTCTACTAAGCTAAATGACGATGAGCGCTATTTTATAAAACACATCTTGGCGTTTTTTGCAGCATCGGACGGTATTGTGAACGAGAATTTGGCTGAGAACTTTGTAAACGAAGTGCAGTACAGCGAGGCAAAATTCTATTATGGGTTCCAAATCATGATGGAGAATATCCATTCTGAGACATATTCCCTTTTGATTGATACGTACGTTAAGGATGAAGCGGAGAAGAATAATTTATTTCAAGCGATTGAGGTGTTTCCTGCTATCAAGAAAAAAGCAGACTGGGCATTACGGTGGATAGATTCAGATTCATTTGCAGAGCGTCTTATCGCTTTTGCAGCTGTAGAAGGAATCTTTTTCTCGGGTGCTTTCTGCTCCATTTTCTGGCTCAAAAAACGTGGCCTTATGCCAGGATTGACATTTTCAAATGAATTAATTTCTCGTGACGAAGGGATGCACTGTGACTTTGCTGTTCACTTGCACAACAAACACTTGGTGAATAAAGTACCACCAGCCCGTATCAAAGAAATTATTCTTGATGCTTTAAATATTGAGCGTGAGTTTATCACGGAATCACTACCAGCAAGTCTAATCGGAATGAACGCCAAACTGATGACACAGTATTTGGAATTTGTTACCGACCGTCTGCTTGTTGAACTTGGCTTAGAAAAAGAGTTCAACGTATCCAACCCATTTGACTTTATGGATATGATTTCGCTTCAAGGAAAAACAAATTTCTTTGAAAAGCGTGTTTCGGAATACCAAAAAGCGGGTGTGATGAACCAAGAATCAGAAGAAAAAGAAAAGTATTCTTTCGGCGACGACTTTTAAGTTATCCAAAAGTATACGTGCAGCATCAATATTCACCAATAGTATTGGCGCTGTTTAATCAATAAAACCAAACGACATTATGTATGTAGTAAAAAGAGATGGGCGTAAAGAGCCTATCATGTTTGACAAAATTACCGCCCGGGTTCGTAAACTCTGTTATGGATTTAACGAACTTGTTGACCCTGTAAAGGTGGCCATGAAAGTTATTGAAGGTCTTTATGATGGGGTTACCACTTCTGAACTCGATAGCTTGGCAGCCGAAACAGCCGCTTCCATGACAACCGTTCATCCCGACTATGCGCAACTAGCTGCTCGGATATCTGTTTCTAACCTTCACAAAAACACCAAAAAATCATTTTCTGAAACCATGGCAGACCTCTTTGAGTATGTCAACCCAAGAACAGAAAAGAAATCGCCACTTCTCTCAGAGGAAGTAAATAATGTAATTCAAGACAATGCCGAGCTGCTTGATTCTACCATTATTTACAACCGTGATTTTGGTTACGATTACTTTGGGTTTAAAACCCTTGAGCGTTCATACCTGCTCAAAATCAACGGTAACATTGCCGAGCGACCACAACATATGTTGATGCGTGTTTCTGTTGGTATTCACCCAACAGACCT
>JAACDD010000191.1 GCA_009937085.1 Bacteroidota bacterium | reverse complement strand
TAGGTTTGCACAAAATTTGGATATGAAAACAAATCAAACTTTCACGATGATTAAGCCCGATGCCGTCGGTAATGGCCACATTGGCGCGATATTGAATAAAATTGCAGAAGCAGGCTTTACGTTTAAAGCATTAAAGATGACACGTTTGTCTCAAACAGCTGCAGAGGCTTTTTATGCCGTTCATAACGAACGTCCATTTTTTAATGATTTGGTTTCGTTTATGACCAGTGGTCCTATTGTAGCCGCTGTATTGGAGAAAGACAATGCCGTTGATGATTTTCGTACCCTAATTGGCGCTACCAACCCCGAAGAAGCAGCAGTAGGAACCATCCGTAAATCTTTTGCAACGTCTGTTGGCGAGAATGCGATTCACGGTTCTGACAGCGACGAAAATGCAGCAATTGAGATTGCTTTTCACTTCCCAGAAAGTGAGCAGTTTTAACGCAACACCAGTTTCGTAATACAATCTTTTTCTAAGCCCTCATTGAGCATGACAATGATATTGTCTTTGCCGTAATTTAGTTCTTCACGTAGTACAGAGGAGGTAAGGCTTACGTGTAACGTGTCTCCTACTAACTTAACTGATGTGGTATATGCTTGTACTCCAGAACCCATGAGTTCAGCCCACAAAGCTGCCACCTTGACATTGTCAAGGCCTTTTTCCAGCTTATTTGCAGCCGTAAACTGACGCAGTACGTCTTCTATCGGTTGCGGTTCATCTTTTCGTGCGCTCATGGCTGATATTTTACATAATGAAAGACGACACCTCGAGCATCTTTTAGCTTTAACTTGTCAGCTGTTAATGTCGTGACTTCTTCTTGCCAGCTTTGGTTTTGTTTGCTGTATGTAATAATGCATTTATTTTCCAAAAAAGCAATGCTGAACGGCACAAAATCATTCGAACTGTTGAATTGCTTGTTGAACAATGGCTTTAGTTTTTTTCTAATCCCATTTTGGTCATCAAGCTCAAAAAAATCAACATCAACAGTGGATTTATATTGTTTTTCTTCACCGCTTGGCGACACCGCTTTGTCAATACGCCAATAGCCATTAAGTTGATCTAAATCTGCCGGTTTTACATTGGCAGTACAGCTTATCAAAAGCAAGCATAAGAGGGGATATACTATTCTCATAAGTGATGTAGTTGGAAGGCTTGTTCTGTTTTTTTTATAACCGCTTCTGTTCGTTCGGGGTGTGTGTCGGTAATAAACAGTTGGCCAAAAGAGGATTCGTGTACCAGACTGATGATTTTAGAAACACGCTCTTCGTCAAGCTTGTCAAAAATATCATCCAAAAGCAAGAGAGGCGTCACAGTTGTAATTTGTTTTAGCATATCAAATTGCGCCAATTTTAGTGCGATTAACAGCGACTTACGCTGTCCTTGGCTGCCAAATTTCTTAATGGGGTATCCGTCAATTTGAAACACCAAATCATCTTTGTGAATACCCACGGTGCTGAATTGTGCCATGCGGTCTTGCGTAGCTGCGTTTTCGAGTAGCTTACCAAATTCTTCTTCCAACAGTTGACTTTGATACCATACGCTTACGTTTTCTTCAACACCACTTATGGCGGCATATCGCTTTTTAAACAAAGGTTCAAAGGTGGATAGGTATTTGACTCTAGTTTGGTGAATGGGTGATCCTAGGGACACCAACTGCTCGTTGTAGATTTCTAATGTTTCATTTGCACCTTGCCCATAGCGCCCC
Source organism: Bacteroidota bacterium (assembly GCA_009937085.1). Lineage (GTDB taxonomy): Bacteria > Bacteroidota > Bacteroidia > Flavobacteriales > Flavobacteriaceae > UBA7446. The sequence continues at coordinate 802 of JAACDD010000191.1, read as the reverse complement.
ATTTGCTTTAGCAGGGCATTGCGCTGTTGTAAGACTTTCTGATACTGTATGAGCTGATGCAAATAGGTTTTGTCTGCTTGTCCAATCAGACGGTCGATAAAACCCCTTCTGGTTTGACTGCCTTCGTTGATTAGGTCTACGTCAGATGGAGAAATCATTACAGTAGGAAGCAGGCCAATGTGCTCTGAAAGTTTTTTGTATTTCTTGCCGTTGCGAATAAATACTTTGGTGGCTTCGCGTTTGAGCAAACATTCGATGCGTTCCATACGGTCATCACGTTTAAATTGTCCTTCAATTCGCATAAAGTCGGCCTGATGTTGTATCGTATGGGCGTTTACAGCAGAAAAATAGCTACGTCCCATGGCCAAATGGTATATAGCATCTAGCGTATTGGTTTTTCCTTTCCCGTTATTTCCAACAAAACAATGAATAGGCGCATCGAATGTATAACTTGCATTTGACACGTTTTTATAGTTGGTAATCTCGAGGGCGTTAAGACGCAAACTGCTCATAAAACAACATATATTTAAGAAGCATCCAAAATAAACATTTTGGCGGCAAGGAGTATTGGAATAAAAATTTTATTTTTGCGACTATAATATGTTATAATGGCTACGTACAAAAAACGCGGAGGTAAATCAAAAATGCCCCAACAACAAGCACCAGAGCAAGAGAGTGTAACAGCTGAAGTATTTTCAACACTTGACACTTCTGCAGGTCGTGCAGAGGCTTGGGTCTCTCGAAATCAGAACTATATCCTATCCTTTATCGGCCTCGTGGTCGTAGGAGTATTTGGTTATTT
>JAACDD010000029.1 GCA_009937085.1 Bacteroidota bacterium | reverse complement strand
CGTGACCTCGGCAGGATTCAAACCTGCAACCTTCTGAGCCGTAATCAGATGCGCTATTCAGTTGCGCCACGAGGCCTTTGAGGCTTATTTAAATAATAAGCGGGTGCAAATATAAGCTTAATAAGATAATCAAAAAAGTAATTTACAGCGTTAGTTTTTAAATTGTAAATTAAATTGATTTTTCAAATAAATAATTCTTTTCGTGGAGGTGTTTAAGAATTAGAAATGATGCTATTTTTTCTACGTGTTCCTGTGATGGTAAAACCCGTTATATACAGTCATTAAAACCACTAAAACCACTACAATTATTTTGAATTATGATTGGTTGAATGATAAAAATATAATATTTGATATTCAAGTTAAACAAATCATCAAAACTAAATCTAATTTTATTTGTTTAACACAATTATTAACTTTTTAAAGTAGAATTGGCCCATTTATAAATATATAGGTTATTCTTTTATTTAATTTTATATGGAAAATATGATAAATCCTAAAATCGATATAAAAGCGTATAACCATTACCCAAATACTTGGGATGAAATGTATATTTCTAGTGACGATATTAGAAACCATTATCAACATTTCACACACACCATTAAATCAATGTCGTTAGATGATCTAAACAAAAAAGTTGATTTTTCGTCTCAATTATTTTTGAATCAAGGTGTAACCTTCACAGTTTATAACAACTCCAAAGGAACTGAAAAGATTTTCCCATTTGACATTATACCAAGAATCATAACTGCAAAAGAATGGACAAAGGTAGAGAGAGGTATCAAACAACGTATAAAAGCCCTTAACCTATTTATCAAAGACACTTATTTTGATAAGTTTATTTATAAAGATGGGGTAGTACCATTTAAACAAATTCTTTCAAGTTCAGACTATCTCTTGCAAATGAACCAGCTAAGCGTTCCAGGGGATATATACTCTCATATTGCTGGTGTTGATTTGATTCGGGATAATGATGGTGAGTTTTATGTGTTAGAGGACAATTTAAGAACTCCATCTGGCGTGAGTTATATGATTGAAAATAGGGAAATTTCCAAACGAATTTTCCCTGCAGCCTTATCATCTAGTAAAGTAATGCCAATTACAAACTATGCACAGATGCTTTCTAAAAAACTTAAAGGATTGTCCCCTAAGTCCAATCCAAATGTCGTCTTACTTACTCCAGGAATTTATAATTCTGCCTACTACGAGCACACGACTTTAGCGCGACTGATGGGTGTTGAACTTGTCGAAGGTCAAGACTTATTTGTTGATGACAATTTTGTTTTTATGAAAAATGCTGGCGCTGTCAAAAAGGTAGATGTTATTTACAGGCGGGTAGATGATGACTTTTTAGATCCATTGGTGTTTAATTCTAACAGTAAGTTGGGAGTTTCTTCTATTATGTCTTCTTACAGAAAAGGGAATGTTGCCATTGTTAACGCGCCAGGAACTGGCTTTGCAGATGACAAAGCTACGTATACTTATGTGCCTGATATGATACGCTATTACCTAAATGAAGAACCGATATTAAAAAATATTCAAACCTATAAGTTGTCTAACAAAAGTGAGCTCGAATATGTGTTACAAAACATAGATTCTATGGTGATTAAAAAAACGGATGGCAGTGGTGGTTATGGCATGTTGATTGGAAACTCGGCCACTGATAAAGAAATCCATGATTATAAAAAACAAGTCTTGGCAAATCCAAAGGGGTTCATCGCTCAACCAACGTTAAATTTATCAACATCCCCATGCTTTATTGATGGTAAATTGGCACCAAGATGTGTAGATTTTAGACCTTTTGCATTAATGGGCAACGATGGAATAGATGTTTGTCCAGGTGGGCTTACACGCGTAGCTCTTAAAGAAGGTTCTTTGGTCGTAAACAGCTCTCAGGGTGGTGGAAGTAAAGACACATGGGTATTAAAAAAGTAAGAAGGTATGTTAAGTAGGGTAGCAAATAATCTTTTTTGGCTTGATCGTTACTTAGTTAGATCTCACAGCTTACTAAATCTTATAAAAGCTAATTACTTATCTAATTTAGATATCAGCGATATTTCTCCATGGGACAAAACTGTACTAAACTTTACTGGTAAATCGCTTAACGAGTTAAATTTAAAACAAACCGACTCGATTGATATCATACAGTTTATGCTTTTTAACAGGCAATTTCCAAACTCTTTGATAAACCTGGTGGGAAAAACTAGACAAAATACCAGAAGTGTTCAAGAACATATTTCCAAAGAAATTTGGCAAAACATCAACAGGTATTATCATTTTTTAAATCAAAAAAATCTACCCTTGAGATTTATTGACGAAGACCCCATCACTATAATTGATGAGATGTTAATGTTTCAGATGTTACATTACAGTAATTCAGACATAAATCAAGAGAGAGGTAACGCATATTGTTTTATGAACTTAGGAAAGTACATAGAACGTCTTTGTCAGAGTATTGATTTTATTTTACTAAGGACATCCTATGCAAATACATCGCTAGATGAATTAGAAGCGCATGTGTATTGGAAAAACTTATTGGTGTCTGTTGGTGGCTATCAACAGTTTGTAAAAACACATAAATCTGTTTTTGATCTAAGTAATATCATACAGTTTATGATACTAAATCCCTATTTTCCAAACTCAATCTTTTATTGCTTAAGAAAAATAGCTATCCATTCAGGTCGCTTAAATGAGTTTAATGGAATCAACGCTATAAACGATATGTCATTTCGTATTGATAAACTTGAAAGTAATATGAGATACACGAAAATTGACAAGCTAGTTCGTATTGGATTACAGCCATACTTGGAAGAACTTAGAGATGAGATGAATGATTTAAGCAGAGAAATCGATATGATTTATTTTAATACTATTTAGTATAATGAGAAAAGTTTACATAGAGCACATCACGAAATATAGCTACTCTAGTGCTGTCCGCTATCACGCTAATCAAATTATGCTTTACCCAATTTCGAGTAAGTTTCAAAAAATAAATAGTCACGTTTTAGAAATATCAACCGCACCACAAATAACAATGCATCAAGATTTTTTTGGAAATACTATTGGTACGTTTAATATTATTAACCATCACAGTGAAATGATTGTTAAATCGATTTTAGATGTTACTATATCGAGCCTACCCATACCCATTAACGAAGAAGCACCAAAAACACAATGGCAAAGTGTGGCCGAATTAAAAGGCGATGTTTCATTTTTTGAATATTTACAGCAATCAGAGGAGTTTTATTTTAGCGAAATTGAATCCATATTACCCAAAAACTATATAGACATGAGCCCTTTGGATGTTTGTATTCATTTATCAGAATACGTTTATAAGGGTTTTACGTATAAAAAAGGAATTACAAACGTTGATACATCCCTATCCGAAGTGTGGGAATTGAAGGCGGGGGTATGTCAAGATTTTACAACTTTTTTACTTTATCTGAACCGTCTTATTGGGATCCCATCACGATATGTTAGCGGATATATCTGCCCAAAAGAGAATTCAGATTTTAGAGGAGTAGGAGCAACACATGCCTGGGTGGAAGCCTATATCCCAAAACTTGGATGGATTGGAATTGACCCAACAAATAACTGTTTGATTAGCGACAATCATGTGAAGTTGTCGGTCGGGAGGCATTACAAAGATTGTTCCCCTCTAAAGGGAGTGTATTCTGGCGATTCCAATGACCAACTTATGGTTAGCGTTAAAATAAATGATAAAAAGTATTTTAATAATTCTGAATCTGAGGAAATGTTGCCTGCCAATAACACAAACGTTCTAGAAATAATAACGAACAGCTTTGCTAAACATCAAGAAATTTTAATTCAGCAACAGCAACAACAGCAACAACAATAAGGAACCAATATAATGGCTATGGATTCCACCTTAAATCGCACGCATTGTAACATAAGCACGCCATGCAATGAGTAACAGCTGTCCTTTAGAAGCTTTAGCCAAATCCACCTGCTTTTTCGTCAAACTGGGCAAGAATAGTTTATTGCATTTTGCCAAAAACTGAAACACTTTTTTTTGCATAACGCAAAGGTACAAAACCTTCTGCACCGTATCTTCGCCACAAAACATGAATACGCTACTACTTGTTGGAGGTCTTGCGTTACTGCTTTTAGGTGGCGAATGGCTACTGCGTGCCGCTGTGGCAACTGCCGCACGATGGCAGGTTCCTAAAGTGGTCGTAGGGATGACCATAGTATCTTTTGCAACTTCTTTGCCCGAACTCATTACCAGTATTCGTGCAGCGCTAGAAGGCTATCCCGATTTGTCGCTGAGTAATGTGGTGGGATCAAATATTGCAAATCTTGGATTTGTACTTGGAACTATTTTACTTTTTGGTCGCATTCAAGTACAAAAAAGTTTTTACCAATTTGATTGGCCTGTAGTTTTTGGCGTTTCGCTACTGCTACTGTTTCTACTTTATAATGGGAAAATTACCCAATCTGAAGGGATTGTCTTGCTTGTTGTTCTTGTTGCAGTGATGACGTATTTGATTAAATTTCAACCCACCGTAGTGGTGCAAGAAACACCCGATGAAGTCCCATTCAAATCATGGGGTTGGATTCTGTTTTTTATGGCACTTGGTTCGTTTGGACTTGCATTTGGATCGCAATGGTTGGTACAGGGTGCCATAGGCTTAGCGCGAGCATATGATGTGAGCGAACGTATTATTGGAATTACGTTGGTTTCCATAGGTACAAGTTTACCTGAATTGGTGGCCTCTGGAATGGCAATTGCCAAAAAAGAACAGGGCATTTCTATAGGGAACTTAATTGGTTCTAACTTATTTAATATACTTACCGTATTGGGTATTACGGCGGTTATTCATCCGCTGCACGTAGGAGATGCGCAACTTTTGGCATTTGATATTTGGGTGATGATTGGCTTTGCGGTAATCTTGCTGCCGCTGGTGTTATTTTCCAATAGCTTACAGCTTTCATGGCGACAAGGGCTTGTCTTGGTGCTCTGTTATGTGGCTTATATGGTGCAGACTTTAGCGTAAAAAAAAACCTGCTTTTCAAAATGTTTGAAAAACAGGTTTTTGTGTTTGATTAAAATCGAGTAGACTATACGTCAGCTGATTTTACGGTTTTAATAATACGCGCCGCAATTTTATACGGATCTCCGTTTGAAGCTGGACGACGGTCTTCCAACCATCCTTTCCAACCTTTTTCAACCGTCATAATCGGAATACGAATAGACGCTCCACGGTCAGATACACCATAGCTAAACTCAGTAATAGACTGGGTTTCGTGCTCACCTGTAAGACGTTGATCGTTATACGCACCGTATACATCGATGTGTTCTTTTACTACTGGGCGGAAAGCTTCACAAATTTTATCATACGTTTCTTTAGAACCACAAGTTCTAAGGATTGAGTTAGAGAAGTTTGCGTGCATACCTGAACCGTTCCAGTCTGTAGCACCAAGTGGTTTTGGGTGGTAGTCAATAGCTAGGCCATAGTCCTCACCTAAACGCTCTAGGATATAACGTGCAATCCAAATTTGGTCTCCTGCTTCAGCAGCACCTTTTGCGAAAATTTGGAATTCCCACTGTCCTGGCGCAACCTCACCGTTCGTACCTTCAACGTTTAGTCCTGCCTCAAGACAAATGTCTAAATGACGGTCCATAATTTCACGACCAAAAGAATTTTTTGCACCTACTGAACAGTAGAACTGTCCTTGTGGTGTTTGGTCTTTTGGGAAACCTAACGGAAGATTTGTTTCTGGGTCCCAAAGGAAATATTCTTGCTCAAATCCAAACCAAAAATCATCATCATCATCCTCAATAGTGGCACGGCCGTTAGACTCGTGTGCAGATCCATCTGCGTTAAGCACCTCAGTCATCACTAAGTATGCGTTTTTACGCTCTGGATCAGGATAAATAGCAACGGGCTTTAATAAACAGTCTGAAGAACCACCTTCTGCTTGGAGGGTTGAACTACCGTCAAAAGACCACATATCGACATCCGCTAGCTTTCCAGAAAAGTCGCTAACAATTTTTGTTTTACTTCGTAAGTTGGCAGTCGGCTTATATCCGTCCAACCAAATGTATTCAAGTTTTGCTTTATTCATGATTTATTAAAAATGTTTAACAAAAATAAAATTTTATGGAAGCCCACTACATTTATGGGTGTTTTTTTATAAACAATGCATATATTTTTATAATACCCCTAATTTTTGAGGGTATTTATTGCTAATATTGAAATATTTTTTTTGTAAATACACAAAACCAAAATGGAATATCCTGAAATTTAGTCGTTAGATTTAATGTATATTTGTGTTTTACCTTAACACCTTAATATCATGAACAAACTGCGTTTTCAAGCCATCCAGGACGCGGTAATCCGCTCCCCTAAAGCATTCCACTCCGATCAAAAAAAATCTAGTCTTTTTGCTAGCCATGTGTTTACCAAAAAGGCCATGCGTACATTTCTCACAAAACAGGCCTTTAAAGAGATAAATGAAGCTATTGAAAAGGGAACAAAAATCAATCGTTCGGTTGCAGACCATGTAGCTGCATCCATGAAAGATTGGGCAATCTCGATGGGAGCTACGCATTATACGCACTGGTTTCAGCCGTTAACAGGTGCCACTGCTGAAAAGCACGATGCATTTTTTGACATAGACTCCAATGGTGATAGTCTGGAGTACTTTGATGGCTCACAATTGGTACAACAAGAACCCGATGCTTCTAGTTTTCCTAGTGGAGGTATTCGAAATACGTTTGAAGCTAGAGGCTATACGGCTTGGGATCCATCATCCCCTGCATTCATTTATGGCTCCACACTCTGTATTCCTACTATTTTTGTGTCCTACACCGGACAAGCGTTGGACAACAAAACGCCCTTACTTCGTGCTTTAAGTGCTGTAGATGAGGCTGCCACGCAAGTAGCTAAGTTTTTTGATAAAACAGTAACGCACGTACAAGCTACGCTTGGCTGGGAACAGGAATATTTTTTGGTCGATAAGGCCCTAGCGGCATCACGCCCAGATATTATGCTTTCCGGAAGAACACTAATTGGACATCCACCTCCAAAAGGACAACAGTTAGACGATCATTATTTTGGTTCTATCCCTACCCGTGCAATTAATTTTATGCGGGAGTTAGAGTATGAATGCATGCTCTTAGGAGTCCCTGTGAAAACACGGCACAACGAAGTAGCACCAAACCAATTTGAACTAGCTCCCATTTTTGAAGAAGCCAATTTAGCTGTGGATCACAATGCTTTGTTGATGGATATTATGGGCAAAATTGCAAGTAAACATCAATTTAAACTGTTGTTGCACGAAAAACCTTTTTCTGGAATCAATGGTTCTGGGAAACACAACAATTGGTCGTTGCAAACAAACACAGGTGTAAACTTATTAAGTCCGGGTAAAACACCCATGAGTAACTTACAGTTTCTCACGTTTTTTGTGACAGCTATCAAAGCGGTACAAAATTATGAATCGCTTATTCGCTCTTCTGTTGCTAGTGCAGGAAATGACCACCGACTTGGAGCGAACGAAGCACCTCCAGCAATAATCTCGGTATTTATTGGTTCACAGCTTTCAGCTGTATTAGATGACTTGGAAAACGTTTCAAAAGGAAAACTATCACCACAAGAGAAAACAGATTTAAAACTTAATGTTGTTGGGAAAATTCCAGATGTATTATTAGATAATACAGACAGAAACCGAACTTCGCCATTTGCGTTTACGGGAAATAAATTTGAATTCCGTGCAGTTGGATCAAACCAAAACTGCGCTATTCCCATGACGGTACTAAATACTGTTGTTGCTAAGCAGCTTATAGATTTTAAGGCAGAAGTGGATGGGTTAATCAAGTCTAAAAAACTTAAAAAAGACGACGCAATTTTTAATGTCCTCCGTGAATACATTAAGACAACCAAAAACATCCTTTTTGATGGAGATGGTTACAGCGATTCTTGGCAAAAAGAAGCGGCTCGTAGGGGACTGTCAAACCTCAAAAAAACACCCGAAGCGCTTTCTGTTCGCATGCAAGACAGCGTTATTGAATTGTTCGACGAGATGGACGTGATGAATCCCATTGAACAAAAAGCACGTTATGAAATTCAGTTAGAGCAGTATGTGCAACGCGTTGAAATTGAAAGTCTTGTGCTTGAGAATATGTCAAAAAATCAAATTCTTCCAACAGCGTTTAAGTACCAGCATATGCTTGTTGAAAATGTAAGTGGGCTTAAACAAATTTATGGTGATAGCTTTGTCAAACACGCACCTGTTGCGATGGAAACGATTGAAAAAATTAGTGCATTAACCGATGCACTTACATCGTCTTGTGCAGCTTTAGCAAAAGCCAGAACCAAAGCAAATAGCATGAGTAAGCTGGATGATAGCGCACAGATGTATGCTAAAAATGTACTCCCTGTCTTTGATAAAATTAGAGCAGCAGCAGACGGTTTAGAACTTATTGTTGATGACTCAACTTGGCCCCTCGCAAAATATCGCGAATTATTATTTTTACGTTAATTATGCCAAAAAACCTTTCTAACGAGCGGTACCAAATGCGTGGCGTTTCCGCTGATAAAGAAGATGTCCACGCGGCCATAAAACACATTGATAAAGGACTATTTCCAAAAGCATTTTGTAAGATCGTCCCTGACTACCTTACAAACGATGAGGACTTTTGCCTTGTTATGCATGCCGATGGAGCGGGAACAAAATCATCCTTGGCGTATATGTATTGGAAAAAAACAGGCGACTTGTCCGTTTGGAAAGGTATTGCACAAGATGCCCTTATCATGAATCTTGACGATTTACTTTGTGTGGGTGCTGTAGATGAAATCCTTATTTCCTCTACTATCGGCCGAAACAAAAACCTTATTCCTGGCGAAGTAATCAAAGCTTTAATAGAAGGTACACAAGAATTGGTTGATGAGTTAAATGCGCATGGCATGAAGCTAACTTTGACCGGTGGCGAAACTGCTGACGTCGGCGATTTGGTACGTACCATCATTGTTGACTCAACGGTTACGGCACGACTAAAACGGGATGCAGTCATTGATAATGCGAATATTCAATCGGGTGATGTAATTGTTGGTCTTGCATCTTATGGTCAAGCAACTTATGAAAGCGAATACAACGGAGGTATGGGAAGTAACGGCCTTACTTCGGCACGCCACGATGTGTTTGATAAATCGCTTGCAACAACGTTCCCCGAGAGTTTTGATCCACTAGTACCAGATGAATTGGTGTATACAGGGACTAAAAAACTTCAAGATACCGTTGACGGCGTTCCGTTAGATGCTGGGAAATTAGTGCTTTCTCCCACAAGAACCTATGCGCCCGTAATGAAGGCTATTCTTGAAAAATTAGGAAGTGATGCTATTCATGGTGCGGTGCATTGTAGCGGAGGAGCGCAAACAAAAGTGTTACATTTTATTGAAAACGGACACATTATTAAGGATAATATGTTTCCTATCCCGCCATTATTCGAGATGATTCAAGCTGAATCCAAAACAGACTGGCGTGAAATGTATAAGGTGTTCAATATGGGACACCGTCTTGAACTATATGTTTCTCCTGGGCATGCTGCGGAAATTATTGCTTTAGCCAATTCTTTTGATATTGATGCGCAAATAATAGGTCGGGTAGAGGACAGTTCTAAGAAAAAACTTACCTTAACCACACCAAACGGAACTTTTGAATATGCATAAATTAGTCTGTATTTCTTTTTTATTTTTATCCGTTTTTGGATTCTCACAAGAGGAGGATTTATTTAACCTTCTTGACAATTCAACTCAAGAAACGCAACTGCTTCCGCAGCGTATGGTGTTTACACAAAAAATGCTCTGGGGAGAAAAAGGACTTTTACGCACTACTGGCATTGCACCACTTACAATGGAGCAACGTCAAAAGGAGCTTAAGTTGCGCCGTGTCATGCTAACGACGCATCAAGTGTTGGGGTATGTGACGCTTGCCGCTATGGTTGCGCAGGGTATTATTGGTGGAAAATTGTACAACGGAGATTTTGAGCTTTACGAATTGCACAAAGACATGGCAGACGTGGTCAATATTGGATATTTTACCACGGCAGGATTGTCGCTATTTACGCCACCGCCGCTAATCAATAAAAAAATAAAAGGCTTTTCCTCGATAAAGGCGCATAAAACCTTAGCTACGATTCATTTTTCTGCTATGGTAGCAACAAATATTTATAAAGATAAAAATAAAGAAGTACACAAAGCTGCTGCTTACACAGCCTTTGGCAGTTACGCGATGGCAGTTTTAGTATTTAAATTTTAAGATGAATAAAATCCTTTTTTTACTGCTTTTTGTCCCTGTGTTGCTCACAGCCCAGCAACTTCGGGTTGACACTGCAAACGCATACATTACATATGAAGCTTCGCATCCTGTTCACGATTGGTCGGGTACTTCGGATGCTGTGCAAGGCGTTGTCATTGTCGAAAATGACATGCCAACTCGAATGGCTATTGCTGCAACTGTTTCTTCATTTAACTCCAAAAACAGTAACCGCGATGCGCACGCACTTGAAGTTTTAGACGCATTACTTTTTCCGAAAGTTTCATTTTATTCTGAGGAAATGGATTTGAATAAAGATGCTCTTAGCCTCAAAGGCGAATTGAAATTTCACGGCGTTTCTATTCCTTTGGAAACTGTTGCGTCATGGACTAAAACGGAAGATACCTATATACTTGAAGGAGAATTTAACGTACAGCCTTCAAAATTCGATATCAAACTCCCTTCTTTTATGTTAGTGAAAATGCGAGACAATATGCATATTCGCTTTCGACTAGAGTTACTTACCTTTGTGCCTTAGCATATGTTACAAGAAAAACTACAAATTGTTAAGCAGCGTTTTGATGAAGTAGCTGACCTAATCATTCAACCAGATATTATTGCTGATCAAAAGCGCTATGTAGCGCTCAACAGAGAATACAAGGATTTGAATGCGCTTATGGAAAAGCGAACGGAATATCTTAGTTTGTTGGACAACAAAAACGAAGCACAAGCACTTATTGCCGAGGAGAAAGACCCCGAAATGTTAGCCATGGCAAAAGAGGAACTCGACGAATCATCCAAGAAACTGGATGTGCTAGAAGACGAAATCCGCTTTATGCTCATTCCGAAAGACCCAGAAGACTCCAAAAATGTGATGATGGAGCTTCGTGCCGGCACGGGAGGCGATGAGGCAAGTATCTTTGCCGGTGATTTGTACCGTATGTACACCAAATATTGCGAGAGCAAAGGCTGGAAAGTTAGCGTGGTGGACATGAGTGAAGGAACTTCAGGTGGATTTAAAGAAGTTATTGTTGAAGTTAGTGGCGAGAATGTATACGGGACACTAAAGTTTGAATCTGGCGTGCATCGTGTGCAGCGGGTACCGCAAACCGAAACACAAGGACGTGTGCATACTTCTGCGGCCACTGTAATGGTGCTTCCAGAAGCAGAAGAGTTTGACATTGAGTTAGACATGTCTGAAATTCGAATTGAACGTACCACATCAACAGGACCAGGTGGACAATCGGTAAACACGACCTATTCTGCTATTAAACTTCACCACGAACCTACTGGAATGATTATGAGTTGTCAAGATCAAAAATCGTCACATAAAAACTTAGAAAAAGCCCTGAAGGTATTGCGCTCTAGACTTTACGATATGGAGCTTGCTAAAAAACAGGCGGCAGACTCTGAAAAGCGAAAAAGTATGGTTTCTTCTGGGGATAGATCGGCAAAAATCAGAACCTACAACTACCCACAAGGGCGTGTTACAGATCACCGCATAGGACTTACCCTTTACGACTTACAAAACATCATCAACGGAGATATTCAAAAACTTATTGATGAAATGCAATTGCATCAAAACACCGAAAAATTAAAATTTTCAGACGAGTTATTATAGCATGACAACGCAAACAATTTTTGAGCAAATACAACTTAAAAAGTCTTTTTTGTGCTTGGGCTTAGATCCTGATTTGGACAAAATACCTTCGCATTTGGTTGCATCAAGTGAAGAACCCTTATTCGATTTCTGTAAAGCTATTGTGGACAACGTGCATCACTTGTGCGTGTCTGTAAAAATCAATACCGCTTTTTTTGAAGCCTATGGAGTAGCGGGGTTTGCCACATTAAATAAATTGGCAGATTACATAAAATCTCACTATCCTGAGTTATTTCTTATTGCTGATGCAAAACGCGGTGATATTGGAAATACTTCGTTACGTTATGCGAAAGCGTTTTTTGAAGCCATGCCTTTTGACGCTATAACCATTGCGCCTTATATGGGAAAAGATTCTGTAGAGCCCTTTTTAACCTATCAAGATAAACATGCGATTTTATTGGCACTTACCTCAAATGAAGGGGCAGCAGATTTTCAATTAAAAGCCAATGATAAAGAAGTGCTCTATAAGCAAGTGTTAAAGCAGTCGCAAAACTGGAATAACGCATCTCAGTTGATGTATGTGGTAGGTGCAACAAAAGCAGAACACCTTAGTGAAATTAGAAAATTAGTTCCGGAATCGTTTTTATTAGTACCAGGTGTTGGCGCACAAGGGGGAAGCCTTGAAGATGTGTATACCCACGGCGCAAATGAAAATATTGGGCTTTTAGTCAATTCCTCTAGAGGAATTTTATATGCTGGCAGTGGAGAAGATTTTGCCGAATCGGCTTTGGAGGCGGCTAATGTGCTGCAACAACAAATGGAAAACCTGCTGCGCGCATGATTCACTATACGCTTTATCCGCATAAAACTTCTCAAGAATGGGTCACGTTTGTCCATGGGGCAGGGGGAAGTTCTTCTATTTGGTACAAACAAATTAGGGCGTATACAAAGCATTACAATGTGCTTATGTTGGATTTGCGTGGACACGGAAACTCCAAGCCAAAGCTGAAACAAGCATTTAATCAACGGTATACATTTGAAGTGATTGTTGCCGATATTATTGAAGTGTTGGATTATGAAAAAATTGAAAATTCACATTTTGTAGGTATTTCACTTGGAACAATTTTGATTCGTCAATTAGCTGAAACCTATCCCGATCGAGTACGCAGTATGGTTATGGGGGGTGCAATTGTGAAGTTAAATGTTCGTTCGCAAATTTTAATGCGATTGGGGAATGTAGTTAAATCGATTATCCCTTACTTATGGCTCTATCGCTTTTTTGCTTTTATCATAATGCCGAAGAAAAATCACCGTGAATCTAGGTTGCTATTTGTTCGAGAGGCCAAAAAACTATACCACAAAGAATTTTTACGCTGGTATAAATTGACGACTGAATTAAAGCCGTTATTGCGTCTTTTTCGTCAAGTAGATGTGGGTATTCCTACACTCTATATTATGGGAGAGGAAGATTATATGTTTTTACCCAGTATTGAAAAGTTAACCTCGCTACAATCTTCAGCTCAGCTAGCGGTTGTGCCGCAATGTGGTCATGTGGTTAATGTAGAGCAGCCCCAAAAGTTCAACGCAACGACACTTGGGTTTTTGAATAGCCTTTAACAGCTACTTCGAATTGCGTATTCAAACAATTATGTGAAAATCACAGTTTTGTTGCCGTATACCATTACCTTCTTGGCAACGTGATGTTTTACCGCATTTGCCAGTACAATTTTCTCCAAATCACGACCTTTTGCAATAAGTTGTGACACACTATGGCTATGCGACACACTCGAAACACCCTGTTCAATAATGGGTCCAGCGTCGAGCTCTTCTGTTACGTAATGACTGGTTGCACCAATAATTTTCACACCACGCTCAAATGCTGAATGGTAGGGTTTTGCACCTGGAAATGCTGGTAAAAATGAATGGTGAATATTGATAATATTACTTGTGTAGGCATCAATAAGTGCAGGGGGAACAATTTGCATATAGCGCGCTAACACGATAAAATCTACATTGTGTTCCTTCAATAAACGCAGTTGTTCTTGCGTAGCTTCAGTTTTTGTATCCTTAGTAACAGCTACGTGATAAAATGGAATATCAAATGCTTTGGCAATGGGAGCAAGGTCAGGGTGATTGCTTAGAATAAAAGGAATTTCTACTGCGAGCTCACCAGATTTAAACCTACCTAATAAATCGTAAAGACAGTGATCGTATTTCGAAACAAAAACAGCCATTTTGGGCTTGTATGCTATAGGCTGATAACTCCAATCCATATTAAAAATGGTTGCAGGACCCTCTTCAAATGCAGTTGTAAACGCTTGGTAGGAGTAAAGCTGCTCGTCTAGCTCTGCCTCTAAACGCATAAAAAAGGCTCCCTTTTCTCTGTCTACATACTGGTCTATATATTGAATGTTTCCTTTATGTTGATACACAAAAGAGGTTACATCTGCAATAATTCCCTTTTTGTCGGGGCATTGAATAACAAGCGTAATAGCGTACATATCAAAATTTCATACAAACATACACAAAAAAACCTCCGTTCCTTACTGTTATCGAAGGAAACGGAGGTTTCGACACTCCTAATTAAACAAATAAATGTTTACTTTTTAGTCACACTAAAGTCTGCATAAGCAGCCATTCCATGTTCAGCGTCATCTAGTCCATTAATTTCTTCTTCTTTGCTTACGCGGAGTCCAACCAATGATTTTACAATCAATACAAGAATAAGCGTAGAGAGTACACAAAAAGCACCAACAATACCTACTCCAGCAAGTTGAATCATAAATTGATCAAATCCAGCCATGGCACCGAAAATACCTACGGCTAAAGTTCCCCACATTCCTGCAAATAGGTGAACGGCAATGGCACCTACAGGATCGTCTAGTTTTAATTTTTCAAGCAAAGCAATAGCGAGTACTACAACAATACCACCAATACTTCCAACAATCATCGCTTCTCCAGTTGACATTTGGTCAGCACCTGCTGTAATGGCTACCAAGCCACCCAAAACCCCATTCATAAACATGGTGATATCGTAGTTTTTATAGAGAATATGAGAGAATATTGAAGCAACAACACCACCTGCTGCGGCTGCTAAACTTGTTGTTACAAGTACCAATGACGTAGCTTCTGGGTCTGCAGAAAGTACAGAACCTCCATTAAAACCAAACCATCCTAACCAAAGGATTAAAACACCGGCAGCAGCAATAGGAATATTGTGTCCGAATATTGGGTTTGATTTGCCATCTGCACTAAACTTTCCAATTCGCGCTCCTAAGAAGTAGATTACGACTAAGGCAGCCCAGCCACCAACAGAGTGAACAAGCGTAGAACCAGCAAAGTCATAAAACCCCCAGCTGCTTAAAAATCCACCACCCCATTGCCATGAGCCTACGATTGGGTAAACCAATCCAACATAAAGCACAGCAAAAAGCATAAATGCTTCTAGCTTAATGCGCTCTGCTACGGCACCAGAAACAATAGTTGCTGCTGTAGCGGCAAACATTCCTTGAAATAAGAAATCAGTCCACCAGGTATATCCACCATCAGCGTATGCTGCGGTCATGCCTCCTTCTGGCGGGGCGATACCCCATCCAGCAAATTTAAAAAAGCCAATGGCTCCTTCTTCAAATCCTGGATACATAAGGTTGAATCCAGCAAGTGCGTAAAGTAAAAGTCCAGCTGTAATAACAAAGAAGTTTTTAAACAATATGTTTACAGTGTTTTTTTGACGTGTTAGTCCTGCTTCAAGGAATGAGAATCCCAAGTGCATAAAAAATACGAGTGCTGTACAGATCATCATCCATACATTGTTTGCGGTAAATAATGCTTCCATTTTTGTTTAGTTTAAAGTGTCTCCTCCTTTTTCGCCTGTGCGAATTCGGTATGCTTCCTCAACGGGGAGGACGAAAATTTTACCATCGCCGATGTGTCCCGTTCCACCGGCTTCAATAATTGCCTGTACTGCAGGCGCTACAAAATCCTCGTTTACTACAATGGATAACATTCTGCGATCTATGGCAGATGTACTATAGGAAACACCTCGGTATACTCTACCGACTTTTTCGTTTCCAATTCCTGTTACATCCCAATAGCTGAAAAACGTAACACCTACTTCATGTAGTTTGTCTTTTACGTCTTCGTATTGAGCTTTTCGAATTAAAGCTTCTATTTTTTTCATTTATTTTATAATTAGGGTATAAAAATAAAGTGAGTAGGGTATAAAACCTACTCACCATATAAAATTTTATTGGTAGTTATGAACTACGGCAATAACTCGCTGTTAAAAGCCTCTTCACCATGTTCAGTGATGTCAAGTCCTTTTTTCTCATCTTCTTCAGAAACGCGAAGTCCAATTGTTTTCTTAAGGATTGTAAGTACAATTAAAGAAGTAACAACTGCCCAAGCACCGTATGCAGCAACTCCAATCGCTTGAACACCAAGCTGAGAAGCACCACCTCCGTTTAAAAGACCAATACCTGTTGCGCCATCAACGCCCCATAGTCCAATAACCAAAGTACCCCAAGCACCAACTACACCGTGCGCAGAAGCAGCACCGATTGCGTCGTCAATTTTGAGTTTTTTCTCGATGAATTCAATAGAGAATACAACAATTACACCACCAAGAAGTCCAGCTAATAAGCCACCACCCATTGTCATGTTTCCACAACCAGCAGTAATAGCAACTAAACCAGCAACAGCTCCGTTAAGTGTTTGTGATAAACTAGGTTTTCCAAGGTATAACCATGAAGTAAACAATGCTCCAAGTGCACCTGCAGCAGCTGCAAGATTTGTAACCATTACAACAGCAGAAGCAGCAACAGAATCGTCACCTCCCCAAGCCAATTGAGAACCACCGTTAAATCCAAACCATCCTAACCAAAGGATAAATACACCTAACGTACCTAACAATAAGTTACTTCCAGGGATAGCTACTACTTTGCCATCAACGTATTTTCCAATACGTGGTCCAACCATCCATGCTGCAACTAAAGCTGCCCATCCACCAACAGAGTGAACAATTGATGATCCTGCAAAGTCAATAAAACCTAAGTCAGCCAACCAAGCACCGTCTCCATACCACTGCCATCCACCAGAAATTGGATAAATGATTGCAGTTAAGAAAAGTGTGAAAATGATGTACGTACTGTATTTAGTTCTTCCTGCAATAGCACCAGAAACAATGGTTGCAGCAGTAGCAGCAAATACCGTTTGGAAGAATACATCATGTGGACCAGCACCTGGATTAAACCAAAGGTCGCTAACAGAAAAGAATCCACTTGCATCTTTAGTTCCATACATTAAGCCGTATCCTAAAGCCCAGAAACTAATTGTACCTACACTAATATCCATGAAGTTTTTCATGGCAATGTTGGCCGCGTTTTTTGCACGCGTCATTCCAGATTCTAGTAAGGTAAATCCTGCTTGCATAAAGAAAACAAGAATACCAGAAAGAAGAATCCAAAGAATTGTAAAGTCTTCATTAGCATCAACAGCTGCTGCTGTGCTAATGGTATATGATAATGTTGTTAATAATGACATATGTAACAGTTTAAGGTTCTAGAAAGAGTAAATAGCCGCAACTACAAAAGAAGCTAAGCTGTCCGTTGCACCGTCCGTATCAATGTAATACTTTTCAGAAGCAGAGTCAATTCTGAATTCTGGTTTGATT
>JAACDD010000028.1 GCA_009937085.1 Bacteroidota bacterium | reverse complement strand
GCCAGTCACGAAGCTTAAAAAAACGATTTATCCATGTATCCCGATCGTTAAATCCCCAAAAAGTAATGCCGTATTGCTGCTTTTTTGGAACTATCTCTTGATACATCTGAACAAGGTCTGCATACTTTTTTGCCTGTGCTAACCGCATCTCATCTGTTAATTTATTATATAATTGAATGCCGCCTCCCTTGCTATCGTCATGAGTATTGAAAATAACATCTACTTCGGATAAATGAATTTGCAAACCTGTATCAGCAGCCCTTTGTAACGTATAGGCAATTACCTCATTTGGAATATCCATTCGTATATGCATTTGAAAACCAATACCTGAAATTGGCACATCCCGCCGTTGAAAATCCTCCACCATCTTCATCATGGAGTTAAATTTTAATGTATCTCGCTCAATGTTAAAGTCATTATAAAACAACACTGCGTCAGGGTCTGCCTCGTGTGCATAGCGAAAGGCTTTTTCAATATACTCCTCGCCCATAGTTGCATACCAAATACTCTCTTTTCTGTATCCAGATCCCTTGGTGTTAAAGCCTTCATTTACTACATCCCAGCCATCAACAATGCCCTTGTAGCGACCAACATACTTTTGTATGTAGGTTTTCATAAAGGTATCTAGCCATTCGGGATTCTTTTTTGCTTTTTTTACAACCCATCTAGGGGTAGCACTATGCCAAATTAAAGTATGTCCAAATAATCGCTGGTTGTTTGCTTTGGTGTAGTCTACTATGCTATCTACACGCGCCCATTGATATGCGTTTTCTCTTGGTGCAATTTGATACATTTTCATATCGCTGCCAGCGGTGTAACTATCAAAGTGGTACTTTTGGAGATCGCTTAACTCTTTGTCCTGCATAAAGGGGACAAAACGTATAGATGAGCCAACAGGGAAACCAGCGGCTTCTTTTAAGGCTGATTCTTGAATTTCTTGGGCAAAACAAAAAACGTGTAGCGCCAAAAAAAAGGACAAAAATATGTTATTCATGTATTGAATTATTTTTCAATAATTATATAGTAATACACGCAAAAAACTTATAATTTTTGGTGCAATATTTATAATGTATAATCTAAAGAATGTGTGGTTAAGAGAGTTTTTGACGTACGATAGCCGAAATGGTTTTCCCATCCGCTTTACCTGCCATAGCCTTGGATGCCATACCCATGACCTTACCCATATCTTTCATTCCTTCAGCATTTGTTTGTGCAATAATACCTTCAATGATTTCCGCAATGGCTGCTTCATCTAATTGCTCAGGCAAAAACTGCTCAATGATTTTAATTTGCGCTTCTTCAGGCTCAGCTAAGTCTTCACGTCCTTGCTGACGAAAAATCTCCGCACTGTCTTTTCGCTGTTTTACCAATTTTTGAACCAACTTAATTTCATCCTCTGGAGTAAGCGCTTTGGCACCAGCTTGTGTTTGTGTCAATAAAATAGCAGATTTTATGGCGCGTAATGACTCCAGTGCAACGCTGTCTTTGGCTTTCATAGCGGTTTTAAGTTGTTGGGTAACTTGTTCTTGTAAACTCATATTAGTCAACGTTATCGTGTAAAAAAGAATTGTTTGTGCGAAATTGAAGTTCGTCTTTACTGTCCGTACTCAGGCTTGTTCGTGATGCAGACGCACCGTTGTCTGGTTCGTCTAGTTCGATCTCTTGCCGTTTGTAAGCAGGTTCGCGTTCCAAATCCTCAACCCTACTATTTTGGTTAAAACGATAATTGAATTGCTTAAGCTTTTCTTTACGCTCCTCGGTTCTTCGAGATAAACCTTCCTCAATGGTGCCTTCAATTGGTGAAAACGGCTTTTGTGTTTCTACGATTGGTTTCTCTTCAATTTTTGTTGTTTGCATCACAGGTGCAGGTTCTTCATCCATTTCCAAAACAAAACGTTTCACTTCGCCTTCATTAGATTGCGTACTCGCCGGTTGGCTATCGTCCTCCAATTGGAACAATACGGCTGGTGCTTCTTGTTGTGGTGGTTGCGTAGTTAAAGGGGTATCTAATGGTGATTTTTTTTGCGGTTCGGGAACAACTACCTCAGCGTCTACTACTTCAATATCATGTACAGATGGTGTAATGTCGTGAATTTTAAACGATCCCATTTCGGTAGTTTTTGCAGCTTCAACGGGGGCACTAACCGCTTCATAAGAAACATCTAGCGTTCGTAAGACTTCTGTCGTGGGGACATACCCCTCAAAAGATGTTGTATCCTCTATTTTATCCTCCGAAATAGCAGTTGGCACAACTTCAGTTTCAAAAAGTGGAATCTGTCCAACGGATAAATCGTGTGTGACCTTCTGATCGTCATCTAAAGAATGAATGATTTTTTGTGGGTCTGCGTGTACAATTTCTTGTTGCATATCGGGTGCAAAACCCGTTGCAATAATCGTAACTGTAATGGCATTGTCAAGGGTTTCGTCCTCGCCAATTCCCATGATAATATTGGTGTTATTCCCTGCCTCTTTCTGGATAAATTCATTAATTCCACTAATCTCGTCAATGGTAACTTCATCACTGCCAGACACGATAAGCAGTAATACGTTTTTAGCACCTAAAATTTTATTGTCGTTTAACAAAGGAGAGTCTAAAGCTTGCACAATAGCCTCATTTGCCCGTTGGCTACCAGATGCCGTTCCAGAACCCATAATGGCTGTTCCGCTATTCGCTAAAACGGTCTTGGCATCTTTAAGGTCAATGTTTTGGGTGTAGTGATTTGTAATAACCTCTGCTATGCCGCGCGACGCATTTGCCAATACTTCGTCTGCTTTTGCAAACCCTTGCTTAAAGCCTAAATCGCCATATACCTCTCGTAGTTTATTGTTGTTGATAACAATAATCGAGTCAACGTGTTTACGTAAGTTGTTTAAACCTTGCTGTGCCTGTTCGTTTCGTGTTTTTCCCTCAAACTGAAAAGGCATTGTAACAATTCCAACCGTTAATATTCCAAGTTCTTGCGCCAGTTTTGCAATAACTGGTGCAGCTCCAGTACCCGTTCCGCCGCCCATCCCAGCAGTGATAAATACCATTTTGGTATTTACGTGTAAGGCGTCAGAAATTTGATCTAAATTTTCAATAGCCGACTGCGCGCCAACTTCTGGGTCTGCCCCTGCGCCTAATCCTTCGGTAAGCGAAACGCCAAGCTGAATTTTGTTTGGAACAGGGCTGTTGTCAAGTGCTTGAGCGTCGGTGTTGCATACAACGAAATCCACACCGTTGATACCTTGACGGTACATATAATTTAAGGCATTGCTGCCGCCGCCGCCAACTCCAATAACCTTGATGACGTTGCTCCTGTTTTTAGGTAAATCGAATGTGATATTATCAAATGAATCCATAGGAAAATTTTATTCTGCGCTTTCTAAAAATGTTTTTAATTTCTCTGTAAATCGGTCAATTACTGAACTGCGTTTTACAGGCTTATCTGGTAAAGGTTGTGCTGTCTCACCTTCTTCAACTGGCTCTTGAGCTTCGTCTAAGGATGGTAATTGATTTGCTGCGGCATTCATCACCAAACCAACAGCCGTAGCATAAAGCGGGCTTGTCATGGTTTTGTCTGTGTCTCCTGCAAGATGCTCGTTTGGATATCCAATCCGCGTATCCATACCTGTAATGTACTCCACAAGTTGTTTTAAGTGTTTTAGCTGACTGCCACCACCTGTGAGTACAATACCTGCGATAAGCTTTTTCTTCTGCTCCTCGTGTCCGTAATTTTTTATCTCTGCATACACTTGCTCAATTATTTCTTGAACACGCGCATGAATAATTTTCGATAAGTTCTTCAACGTAATTTCTTTTGGATCACGTCCACGAAGACCGGGAATTGAAACAATTTCGTTGTCTTTATTTTCGCCTGGCCATGCCGATCCAAATTTAATTTTAAGTAATTCTGCTTGCTTCTCAATAATAGAACAGCCTTCTTTGATGTCTTCTGTAATTACATTTCCACCAAAAGGAATAACTGCGGTGTGGCGAATAATACCATCTTTGAAAATGGCCAAATCTGTTGTTCCGCCCCCGATGTCAATAAGTGCGACTCCTGCTTCTTTTTCTTCTTGACTGAGCACTGCGTCTGCAGAAGCAAGTGGCTCAAGTGTGATGCCACCAAAATCTAATCCCGCAGATTTTACACAACGCATAATGTTACGGATAGATGAAACTTGCCCTACAACAACATGAAAATTAGCTTCTAAACGTCCGCCATACATGCCTATTGGCTCCTTGATTTCCGCCTGTCCATCAACCTTGTATTCTTGAGGCAATACATGAATAATCTCTTCACCTGGAAGCATCACCAACTTAAACACCTGATTTTTTAGACGCTCAATATCTGCTTCATCAATTACAGCATCTGGGTTGGTGCGTGTGATGTAATCACTGTGTTGAAGACTGCGAATATGCTGACCAGCTATACCCACCACAACGCTTTCAATTTTTTTGCCCGACACGCCCTCTGCTTCTTGCGCAGCAGCCTGAATAGACTGTATCGTTTGGGTAATATTGTTTACCACGCCACGGTGAACGCCCTGGCTTTTCGATTTTCCAATACCAACAATCTCTAACTTGTCGTATTCATTTTTTGTGCCTAACATCGCCACTATTTTGGTGGTTCCAATGTCTAATCCAACGGCTAATTTCTCTTGCTCCATATCATGTTTTATTTTGAACAAACTACTTGTCCGTGAAACGAAAGGTTTACTTGTTTATAGGTTTTTAACTCAGTGCTATCTTGCATTTTCGCATAAAAAGCCTTGTATTTTTTAAATTTTTGTTCGAGCTGATTTGGTGTACCCAATACAATTTGATACGACTCTTGCCGCGGCTCTAAAGCCAATCCTTCTGGAAGCCATTCATAGGAAACCACATGGTTTGACATAAAAGCATCTTGTGCTGTTTTTTGAATAGCATCGATAAGCAAAGGACGTTGCTCAGCAGTTGGGTTCCCATAAAAAATAGGCACCACAACCGATTCATTTTTTGAAAGTGGAAATGGTGATCCACTCGCATCAATATAATAACTACTATCGCCCTCTACGCGCACAATTGGTAATTTGGATGTAACGTGAACGCCCAACCCGCCGTCTATGAATACGAAACTTTGGGCATCTTCGACCCAAGCGTTTTGGTTAAGCGTGTGTTCAATGTTTCTCAAATTTAGACCACTTTTAAACGCAGATGCACTGTCGCTCAATACAACTTTCAACAATTTATTAACGGAGTCCTGCGCAATCAATCTAGGACGATTATCAGCCCAACGAATGGACTCCAAATGCACTGCACGCATGGTATTCCGTTGATGCATAAAAACACCAAGTATCACCAACATCACAAACAAAATTGTAGCCATAATCATTTTATTCATGGTGTTGATTTTTAAGGGTTTGCATTATGTTTGATACTTCAAAAGCAATATCACCAGCACCCATAACTGCCACAACCTCTGATGTGGAATTTGCCACTTTTTGGGCAAGCACTGCTTTGGAAATTAGTGTGGTATTGGAATGCGATTCCTCTATTAGCATTTGGCTCGTAACCCCTTCCATAGGTAACTCCCGAGCGGGGTAAATATCCAAAAGAAGCACTTCGTCAAAGCGAGCAAGTGCTCTTTTAAAGCCCATTGCAAAGTCGCGCGTACGCGAAAATAAATGCGGTTGGAATACTCCCAGTTTTCTTTTGTTTGGATAAAACGATTCAAGCGCATCCACAACAGCGTTAATTTCGGTTGGATGATGTGCATAATCATCTACCAAAATTTTAGGCGAAGTCATACGCAAACTAAATCTTCGGTCAACCCCTTTAAATGTCGCCAAACCGTTTCGCAAGGTTGCTGCATCACAGCCTACTTCCAGCGCCAAGGCCAATGCAGCGGCTGCATTCATCAAGTTATGCTGTCCTGGATAAGGTAATTTAAGATTTGTAATTGTAGTTTCTGGTGTATAAAAATCAAAAATATAACAGCCCTTTTGTGTGCGTAAATTCACCACGCGATGCGTTCCAACATCCAGTCCAAACGTGTTTCCGTCAACGGCTAATCCATGGCGAATAAATCGTTTTTCGGGTGAAACTTTTGATGCAAAAGCAGCAAAGGTTTTGGTGAGTTCATCTGATGTTCCATAAATATCCAAATGGTCTGCGTCCATAGACGTAAGCGCAATTGCCGCTGGGGATAAGTGCATAAAAGAGCGATCAAACTCATCGGCCTCTACCACCATTACATCTTGCCCTTCAAGTAAAAAATTACTTCCAATATTTTCTGCTATTCCACCCAAAAATGCTGTGATTTTTTTGCCGCTTGTGCGCAACAAATGTGTTAGCAACGAGGTGGTGGTGGTTTTACCATGCGTTCCAGCAACTGCCAGACACGGCATGGTAGCGCTGATTTCACCAATAATTTCGGCTCTTTTTTGAAGTACAAATCCTTCCGTGTGAAAAAAGTTTAGCAAAGGTGAATCTGTAGGAATTGCAGGAGTGTAAATTACTTTGGTATGGGCAGCATTTTTAAATGCTGTTGGGATATCTGTAACGTCTTCACTATCTGTGACCGTTGCACCCAGTGCCACTAACTTTTCGGTGAGTGGGGTCAAGGTGCGATCATAGCCTGCAACAGCGTGGCCTTGCGCCAAGAAATATTGCGCCAAGCCAGACATTCCAATGCCGCCAATTCCCACAAAATATACCGCTGCCTTATTCATGAGAAATGAGTTGGGTTAGTTTTTTTACAATGTCTTTTGTCGCATTTGGATGCGCAAACGATTTGATGTTTTCACCAAGTGTTTTTCGCAATCCATCATCTTCAATCATAGTGTTGAGAGAAGGCCAAAACGTTTTATCTGCATCTTGTTCTACCACCATTTTTGCAGCTTGTTTAGCTACGAGTGCTTTCGCATTTTTTTCTTGATGATTTTCAGCAACATTAGGCGATGGAATAAACAAGGTTGGTTTACCCATCAAACACAATTCAGAAATAGCTAATGCACCTGCGCGCGACACCACAAGGTCTGCGGCTGCATATGCCGAGGGCATATGGTCGATGAACGGAACCACATGGGTGTTTTCGTTTGCGAGGGGTTGGTATTCAGCGGCGTAAAGGTTTCCGCATTGCCAAATGAGTTGAACGTCGAGTTGTTGGATGTCATGCAAATGGTTTTTAATGAGTTGATTGATTTTACGCGCACCCAAACTTCCACCCATAACCAAAAGGGTAAATTTGTTTGCATCGATTCCTAGGGTTTTACAGGCCTTAGCCTTTGCAATATCTTGTAATAGCGCAGCACGAACTGGGTTTCCAGTGACCGAGGATTTTGTTTTTGGAAAGAATTTTTGTGCTGCAGAACTCCCCAAACAAATGGCATGAGCGCGTTGCGCAAGTTGTTTGTTCGTGATACCAGGAAAAGCATTTTGCTCTTGTAACAACGAAGGAATTCCAAGAAGTGACGCCACAAACACCAAAGGTCCGCTTGCAAAACCGCCCGTACCTACCACGGCATTGGGACGAAATCGGACTAAAACAGCAAACGCTTGAAGCAAACTCCATCCTAGCTTTAAAGGAAACAACAAATTGCGTAACATATTTTTTCTATCAAATCCCGAAATCCACAATCCTTTAATGCGGTAACCCGCCTTGGGAACACGCTGCATTTCCATACGGTTATAGGCGCCAACAAAAAGAATAGAAGCTTCTGGGAATTGCATCTTTACTTCATCCGCAATAGCCAATGCCGGGAAATATGCCCTCCCGTTCCGCCTCCCGAAATGATAAGTTTAGGCTTCATCACTTAGTGCTGCTAAAGGGTTAGACTCATTTTCTTGTATTGCTGCTTTTCGATTGGCGCTTACGCTCAGAATAATGCCAACTGCCAAAAAAGTCATCCAAAGTGATGTTCCACCGCTACTGATTAGTGGCAACGGTTGTCCTGTTACAGGTAATAACGCAACTGCAACCCCCATATTAATAAAGGCTTGAGTAACGATTGGTATCCCCATAGCTAAAATCAATAATTGCCCAAAAAAGCTTTCCGATTTATTGGCGTTTATCAAGATGCGGAGCAAAAACAATAGAAACAAAAACAATAAAAACAATGCGCCAAGCATTCCGTACTCTTCGGCAATAATGGCATAAATAAAATCCGATGAACTTTGCGGCAACACATTTTTCATCATACTTTTTCCAGCTCCAATACCTACAATACCACCTACGGCAACTGCCGCTTTTGCACGTTCAATTTGGTAATCGGTAGTGTTGGTGCCATTACCCGAAAAACTTTCAATTCGACTCATCCATGTGTCTACTCGGTTTGGAAAAGCATCTGGATAGGCCTTTGCGAGTAAGACAAATATGACCAACCCTAAAATTGCTACGCCTAACATGCCAAGTAAATACTTTACCGGGTATCCACCTAAAAAAGCCACGACCGCAACCATAAATAATAAGAGTAATGCAG
>JAACDD010000190.1 GCA_009937085.1 Bacteroidota bacterium | reverse complement strand
TTGCTGTTTGCTGCATTTGTTTCCTTTTTTCAAACGTGGAAAGTTGATCAAAGTGCTCTGGGTGAACTTAGCAACAGAGAAATTCCCGTAGAAAACAGCATCCGAAAATTAGGTGCCTCGCTTAGCCATATTCTTATTTATCAAGGGATTGGCATAGGCGCTTTTTTTATAGCCTTTATGGTTTTGATTACGGGTGTTAGTCATTTTATAAATGCTGGAACAACGAAGTTGGGTATTCGCTGGATTTGGACGCTGCTACTTTCGCTTTGGCTTTCTGTTGTTTTTGCACTCATTTTGCCAAATTCCTTTTTATTAAGTGGCGTCACAGGTTTTGAAACAAATGCTTTGTTGGTGCATTATATCGGGCCATTGGGCGTTGCGAGTTTGCTGTTGCTTATTGCAATTGCCTTTTTAGTATATCAATTGAAGTGGAAGCCCGAAAACGTAAAACTTCCATCTAAAAAAGCACAAAAATCTAGTGTGGTTGAAGATGAAGTAACTGAAGTTTCTTTTGAACCCCCTATTATTGAAGAAACACCTAGTATTGCTAAAAAACCATCCGCAACAAAAAAAGAGCGTTCTACAAAAGTTGATACGGATGTTGAACTATCTGTTACAGAAACCGAGGAAGACGAAATTGTAAAGAAGGCAAAAAAACTGGTTGCAGATTTCGGAGAGGTTGACCCAACACTAGAATTAAAAAATTTCCGCTCGCCTACCGAGTCACTTTTAAAAAGTTACCCGCATGAAGGCATTACCATAAACGAACAAGAGCTAGAAGAAAATAAAGAGCGTATTGTGGATACGCTTAAAAATTATCAGATTGGTATTGCAGACATCAAAGCTACTATTGGTCCAACGGTAACGCTGTATGAAATTGTGCCAGCAGCAGGCGTTCGTATCTCAAAAATCAAAAACTTAGAAGACGATATTGCGCTGTCATTAGCGGCATTAGGTATTCGAATCATTGCGCCAATCCCAGGAAAAGGAACGGTGGGAATTGAAGTGCCCAATAAAAAAGCAACGATAGTATCCATGCGCTCTGTGATATTGGCTAAAAAGTTTCAAGAAGCAGAAATGGAACTTCCGCTCGCGCTTGGTAAAACCATTAGTAACGAAACTTTTGTGGTGGACCTCGCCAAAATGCCACACTTACTTATGGCAGGTGCTACGGGGCAAGGAAAGTCTGTTGGGTTAAATGCGATTTTAACTTCGCTCTTATACAAAAAACACCCTGCTGAAATCAAATTTGTTTTAGTCGATCCAAAGAAAGTTGAGCTTACACTTTTCAATAAAATTGAACGACACTATTTAGCAAAACTGCCCGATACAGATGATGCCATTATTACGGATAATAAACAGGTAATCAATACACTAAATTCATTATGTATTGAGATGGACAGTCGGTATGATTTACTTAAAAATGCGATGTGCCGCAACATCAAAGAGTACAATGCTAAGTTCAAAGAACGTAGGTTAAACCCACACGATGGACATACGTACTTGCCGTATATTGTTTTAGTAATTGATGAATTTGCCGACCTTATTATGACTACGGGCAAAGAAGTAGAAACGCCTATTGCACGACTTGCCCAATTGGCGCGAGCAGTAGGAATACACTTGATTATTGCAACGCAACGTCCGTCGGTGAATGTTATTACAGGGCTTATAAAGGCGAATTTCCCAGCGCGGATTGCTTTTCGTGTTACTTCAAAAGTGGACTCCCGTACCATTTTAGATAGCGGGGGTGCAGACCAGTTAATCGGTCGTGGTGATATGTTATTTACGCAAGGAAATAATCTTATCAGGCTGCAATGTGCTTTTGTGGATACCCCAGAAGTAGAGAAGATTACAGATTTTATTGGATCACAGCGCGCCTACCCCGATGCGCATTTATTACCCGAATACATTTCTGAAGAAAGCATTTCTACAAAAGAGAATAACATTGCTGACCGAGATGCCTTATTCAAAGAGGCAGCAGAAGTAGTTGTGAATGCGCAACAAGGTTCGGCATCGCTTTTGCAACGCAAGTTAAAATTGGGGTACAACCGTGCCGGTCGCATCGTCGATCAATTAGAAGCTGCAGGAATTGTAGGCCCTTTTGAAGGAAGTAAAGCCCGTGAAGTTATGTTTAGGGATTTGATTTCGTTACATGAATTTTTAGCAACAGAAAATGAAAATTAAACTCTTATTTGTCAGCCTACTTAGTGCAGGATTTGCACTGGCGCAAAATCAAGATACACGAGCAGAAAAATTATTGCAAGAAGTTTCTGAAACGCTTGCCAGCTACACCAATATCGCTATCGATTTTAGCTATGAGCTTATCAATCGAAAGGAATACATCAAACAGAAAGAGCAAGGGACATTGGTCGTACAAGACAATAAATATGTGCTCAACCTAATGGGTATCCAGCAACTCAGCGATGGAGAAAATGTGCATACTATTAACAAAGAAAACGAAGAGGTGTTGATTGAACCTATAGATACAGATCTCAGCGAAGGACTAAATCCTTCGAAACTTTTTTCATTTTACAACGAAGGATACAGCTTTTCGTGGGATATTGTCCAACCCCTATATGGTGGTAGAACCATTCAATTTGTTAAGCTAACACCTATTGACACCTATGCCCAAGCAGCATATTTGCTTTTGGGTATAGACACCAAAACCAAACACATTTACAAGCTCATAGAAGTAGGCGATAACGGAACTGAAACCACGCTAACGGTAAGTTCGTTTACGCCAAATAAAACCTTGACTGCAAATACTTTTGTATTTTCTGAGGCAGACTATCCAAACTATTACATCGATAGATTTTAATGAAGCTACCGCTTATAGATCGCTATATTTTAAAAAGTTACCTTACCGTTTTGGTAAGTTTCTTTTTCATTTTGATGTTTATTTTCGTCATTCAAACTGTTTGGGTATTTATTGACGAGTTTGCGGGTAAAGGATTGGATATAACTGTATTACTTCGATTTTTACTCTATTATACACCAAAATTAGTTCCTTTAGTATTACCGCTAACGATTCTTTTGGCGTCCATCATGACATTTGGAAATTTTGCAGAACGCTATGAGTTTGCTGCAATGAAATCTGCAGGAATTTCTTTAATGCGTGCTATGCGTCCACTCATCATTGTAAATAGTATTGCTTGCTTGGCAACATTTTATGTGGCAAACACGGTGATTCCATTAGCAGAATTTAAAACCTATAACCTCAGAAAAAACCTTTCCAAAATGCGTCCAGCTTTGGCAATATCCGAGGGTATGTTTAATGACATCGGTGAAAGCAACATCAAAGTAGGAAGAAAGTATGGCGAAAATGACCGGTTACTGGAAGATGTCATCATTCATGAAAAATCGCCAAATCAAGTTAATAATGTGGTGATTAAAGCAGCACATGGAGAACTAAAAAGCGAAGAACTACAAGAGGGATTACAATTAGTGTTGTATGATGGGTTTAGATACGAGGAAGTCGTACAAAAAAACAAACGCAAAAAGAATAATCCGCATAGTCGAATTGCGTTTAAGCAATACACCATGAACATTGACTTGCGTGCATTTAACAATGTAGATTTAGACGAAACAAAGTATACAAACACCTTCAAAATGCAAAATATTGGTGAGCTAAGTCAAAGCATTGACTCGTTAACAAAAGGATATATTTCAGAAATTGAGGGTTTTGCGAATACGGTATACCTCAGAACTGGAATTAAATCAATGGATCGGTTGCAAAAGACCCATAAAGCACATGGTTACGAAGGTAAAGCGGCTTATTTAGATTTGTTTACCAAGCAACAACAGAAGCGTATTTTTAATGCTGCAATAAACACTATTGATATGCAGCTATCCAATTTTAACAATCAAAAAAGAGTGTTTTTCATTCGTGAAAAAATTATAAATCTGCATCGCTTATGGCGTGACGACAAGTTTGTAGGTGCGTATGCTGCCCTATTGCTGTTTTTTGTTGGAGCTCCCTTAGGTGCAATTATTAGAAAAGGTGGTTTTGGATTGCCAATTGTTGTGGCTTTAACCATATTTTTGACGTATCATTTTGCCGGTACATTGTTTAAAAATAGTGCTGAAGACGGAAGTCTACATCCATTTTGGGGCGCATGGTCAATTTCAATTCTGCTAACATTTGTTGGTTTGGTTGCTACGATCCGTGCAAGCAAAGACAAATCCGTTTTTGATTTGGAACGTTTGAAAATGAAACTAAGAATACCATTAAATCTGATTGCTAAAAAATTGAAAAAATGAAGAATAACATACCGTTAGACCGCATTGAAGATGCCATTGAAGATATTCGAAATGGTAAATTGATCATTGTTGTAGATGATGAAAATCGTGAAAACGAAGGCGATTTTGTTGGAGCAGCAGATATGGTGACGCCCGAAATGATAAATTTTATGGCAAAAGAAGGTCGTGGATTGATTTGCACACCCATAACAGAAGAACGTTGCCGTAAGCTTGACTTATACCCAATGGCGAGCAATAATACCGATCCTATGGGAACTGCCTTTACAGTTTCTATCGATTTAAAAGGAGATGGCGTTACGTCTGGAATTTCGGTTGCAGACAGAGCAAAAACCGTTCGAAAGCTTATTCAAAATGATGCAGCAGCAGCTGATTTTTTAAGACCTGGACATATTTTCCCATTGGTTGCTAAAGAAGGTGGTGTATTGCGCCGAACAGGACACACTGAAGCTGCTATTGATTTTGCGCGGTTGGCTGGCTTTCAGCCTGCTGGAGTAATCGTTGAAATCATGAATGAAGACGGTACCATGGCAAGATTACCGCATCTTAGAAAAGTAGCAGATACTTTTGATTTAAAGCTTGTGTCTATAGAAGATTTGGTGAGTTATCGCATGAAACACGACAGCTTAATTGAAGAAAAAGAAGATTTTGAAGTAGAGACTGCCTATGGTGCTTTCAGACTACGCGCCTATCATCAAAACACAAATAACCAAGTACACATCGCCCTAACAAAAGGAAGTTGGAAAGAAGACGAAGCGGTACTTACACGTGTGCACAACCAACAACTCAACAGTGATTTACTGCGTATTCTAAATCAAAATGCCAAAAGCGCTGTAGATGCGATTTTTAAGCAAATTGAAAAAGAAGGTAAAGGTGCCGTTATTTTCATCAATCAATTACAGCCAGTACAACGTATGTTGGACCAACTTAAAGCAATTAAAAATCCAACAAAAAATACGCATAAAATGGATGAAAAAGATTTCGGAATTGGAGCGCAAATGATTCACGCTGTTGGAATTAGCAAGATTAAACTCCTGTCGAACAGTGAGCAAATCAAACGCGTGGGTATGTCTGGATATGGGCTGGAGATTGTTTCGTATGAAAACTATTAAAACATTCCGCCGCCGCCACTTTTCTCATCGTTTTCGCGCTGACGTCTAGATTTGGCTCGGTACTTACCATTACCAAATCGATAGTTAAATCCAATCTGCACCGTACGACTTTCCCAGTGGAATTCTCCGTCTGATGGAAAGGGCTTTCGTGCGTTAAATCTAAATCTCATGGTGTCAAAAACATCATTAAATCCAACATTTACCGTTCCTTTTCCCTTAAGTACGCTTAATCTTGCACCCAAATTCATAAAATACATGGGAAGCATATCAAATTGAAGGTTTTTGTTTTTCCCCCTGTAAAACATAAACACTGTAAACGTCAATTTTTTACTTGCGCTTAGACTGTTGTACATCCTAAAGTTCCATGCGACGTTATCCACAGTATTTATATCTCTTACGATATTTTCATCCGTAGCGTCTTCTAAAGAGACATTAAGATATTCCGCAATTCCTTTTTGTGTTTGCGAAAACAAATCAAAACTCGTGTTAAACGACCACCATTTTGTTGGCTTATAATTGGAGGATAATTCAAGTCCAAAAGCTGAAGTGTTGTCAAAATTATCATGCGTTAAAATCACTTTCCCCGATTGTATATCGCTTTTATCAACAAGAAGTGTACGATTTATTTCGTTAGAAATAGCGCGATAAAACACGCCTGCGGTAATTGATCCACCTTTAACCTTTCTGGTATGATTTACTTCTAGGGAATTGGTAAACTGCGGCACTAATTTTTGATTTCCATACGAAGAAACTAGTGGGGTTGACCATTCTTTTATTGGGTTTACTTGCCCAATTCCTGGCCGATCAATACGACGGCTGTAACTAAGTTGATAGGATTTTTTTTCATTCGGCGAGTAGGTCAAATAAAACGAAGGATATAATTCTGTATAGGTGTTTGAAAATGGATTTATAGCTGTTCGTGCTGTATTGTTTTCTGTGAAAGTTTCTTTTGCTTCTGCATTCACCTCAACCGATTCAGCTCTAAGACCAACTTGATATGTCCATTTGTTTCGTGTTTCGCCATAAGTAGCGTAGAGGGAATAAATATCTCGGGTATAGTCAAATGCAGTGTCGGGAGCTGGACCAAAGTTTCCTCTACTGTCAATAGATTCCCCCGTGGAAGAAAATAAAATTAACGTATTGAATAAACGCGCTTCGGCTCCCAATTCCAATTTACTGTTCGCTGTTATTGGGTTAACGTAATCCAAGTTAATGGTTGTTCGTTTTCTATCTGTTTCGTTCTTGTCGTTGTGATTTTTTATATCCTCAGGTGCTGGGTAAGTAAAGGCCACAGGATTGTCCGAATCAAAAATATTATGATCCACTTCTAGTTCAATATTGCTGTCTTCCTTATTAAAATCGTGTTTGTAGTTAAAGTTGTATTGTGCTGAGGTATTATTTGCATTTGCATCAAAATTTTGATTTTCAGTAGAAGCTATATTGTCTTTGTAAGAGATGGTTTGTGTAGCGCCGTTTGTGCTGTTTTCTGCGGGGTTTTGGCTTGTGAATACCGATAGTGTGTTTTTATCGTTTAGATAGACATCTATACCTACTTTAAAAATATGCGATTCCCGTTCATCAAAAAACTTGAAAAACTGCTCAGATAAGTCTTGCGTACGTTCAATGTGACCATTGTTGGCGTTTTTGGAAATATTATTATTGTAATTTCCATATACGTTAAACTTTCCTGTACGGTAATTTAGATTTAATCCGCTGTTAAATTTCGGATTGATTTCTTTACTCCAATTAGCACTCAACGAGCCGTTAAAGCCAACAAGTTGATTTTTGTGTAATACAATATTGATGATGCCCGTCATACCATCTGGGTTGTATTTTGCTGATGGATTAGTAATAAGTTCAACTGCTTTAATCGCAGATGATGGAATTTGCTTGAGCAACTGAGCAGCAGGAATATTAGATAGTTTTCCATCTACCATTACAGGAACATTTTCGTTTCCACGAAGGCTAATTGCACCCGTTTGTGGATCAACACCCACAGACGGAATCCCAACCATAAGTTCCGAAGCCGTACCTACGGCTGCTAAGTCTTTTCCAATCGTTATAACTTTCCTATCAACCTTTTGCTGAATGGTAGAAACTTCTCCTATGACTTCTACATCTTCGAGTTGTGTTGCCGATTCAGTTAACGAAATTCTCCCAACATCAATAGTATAATTATCCGTGTCAATAGTTACCGTGTGTTCTACTTTTTCATAGCCGATAAATTGGAATACAAGCGTATGTGTCCCTTCGGGGATTTTTTCCAATTTGAAGTATCCTTTCTCGTCTGTGATAACTCCGGTTATCGTTTCGCCCTCGGCGTTTCTAAGTAAAACGCTTACATAAGGCAATGGTTGTTTTAATAAAGTATCGTACACTAAACCTGAAACAGTACCTGTTTTAGGCGTAGTAGCCGTTGATGTATATGATATGAAAATTAAAAATAAAACACAAAGAGTTGTTGTAAAGATTTGGCGTGTCATAATATTTATCTTGTAGATTAAATTACTTGGGTTTAATCTGCTAACGAAAAAACAAGAAAAATGTTACACTGCTAAATATTAAAAAAACCAAAGTTTAATTGACATGGCAACTACCATGATCATCATGACGGTTTTAATCACACCCTCCCCTTTCTTAACTGAATAACGCGAAGCAAAAAACGCTCCTGCCGCATTTCCTATTGCCAAGGCAATGCCATACTTCCAATTGATATGACCAGATAGCGCGAAAGTAGCTAATGCGCCTGTGGTGTATATAAAAGCGACAGCTACTTTAGTAGCGTTTACGCGAATCAGATCCATGCGGTTTACATAATTCATAAACAGCATCATAATAAATCCAATACCTGCATTGATAAAACCGCCATAAATCCCAATAAAAAAGAAAGCCACCATAGACCAAACAAGTGTTTTACCTGATGTTTTTGCTGAAGTAGAAAACGTATTGTATTTGGGTTTAAATACCATAAGTACCACAACCACAAGCATGATGATAGCTAAAATTCTATTGAATACATTTCCATCTATATCAATGGCAATTCGCGCACCAATAAGTGCGCCTAACAGTGCTACTCCGCCCAAGTATAAACTAAAAGGGAACGAGTTTATTTTTTTGCTTCGAAAGCCTAGGGTTGCCGAGCTAGTCGCTACAAGAATAGCCACGCGATTGGTGCCATTTGCAGTTGCTGAGGGCAAACCTAAAAAGATAAGCAACGGCAAGGTAAGCAGTGACCCGCCTCCGGCCATGGTGTTTATAAATCCTGCAAAGAGTCCAGCGCCAACAAGTAAAAGTAAATCGTAGGGGAAATCAATCATTTGGCAAATGTAGGCATTCAAAGAAACAAGCAAGAAATACATTTTCAGAAATAAAAAAAGAGCCTATATTTGCAGCCGTTGGAGAAATGGCAGAGTGGTCGAATGCGGCAGTCTTGAAAACTGTTGAGGGTCACACCTCCGGGGGTTCGAATCCCTCTTTCTCCGCA
>JAACDD010000189.1 GCA_009937085.1 Bacteroidota bacterium | reverse complement strand
TCAACATTACATCTAAGGTTTATGTGAATGGTAAGAATGTTGGTCAACACATTGGTGGGTATATTGGGTTTAACCTAGATATTACAGGTGCAGTTAAGGAAGGTAAAAATCAAATTTTGGTGTATGCAAACAATGGCTACAATCCAGAAGTTATCCCATCACAAAAGAGTGATTTTTTCATATATGGGGGCATCACACGGGATGTTTGGTTAAAAACACTTCCTGCTGAGCACGTAAATGATTTAAAAATTACCACACCCAAAGTGACAAGCAGTAATGCAGCATTGAATGCAAAAGTGTTGATTACAAATCCCAAAAATAGTAAACTATCGGTTGAGGCAGTTCTTGCTGACAATGACGGCAATATGGTCAAAACAGCTGTATTTGATGTGGTGGATAATTCGGCGGATATTAACTTTACCAACATCACAAATCCCAATCTTTGGGATACAAAAAACCCATATCTGTATAATCTTACTGTAGCACTTGTAAAAGATGGCAAAACAATTGACGAGGTAAATGAAAATGTTGGTTTTCGTTGGTTTGAGTTTAAGGATTATGGAGCGTTTTACCTTAATGGAAAGCGCTTAAAACTTAGAGGTACACATCGGCATGAAGAACACGCTGGAGTTGGCTCAGCAATGAGTAATATACAACACCGGACAGACATGGAACTTATCAAAGAGATGGGTGCTAATTTCGTTCGACTTGCACATTATCCTCAAGATCCTGAAATCTATAAGGCTTGCGATGAGTTGGGCATACTTGTTTGGGACGAATTACCGTGGTGCCGTGGGGGTTTGGGCAACGATGCGTGGAAAAAGAACACCAAATATATGCTCAAAGAAATTATAGAACAAAATTATAACCACCCCAGTGTAATTCTCTGGTCCTTAGGTAATGAAATTTATTGGTTACCCGATTTTGAAGGAGGTGATGATATTGATCAATTAAAAGATTACCTCTCAGAACTAAACGACTATGCACACAAGCTAGACCCAACACGAAAAACAGCCATCAGAAAGTTTTATGAGGGCTCAGATATCGTGGATGTTTTTTCACCATCCATATGGTCTGGATGGTATTCTGGAAGTTATAAGAGTTATCAAAAAGCCGTTGACAAATACAAAAAAGAATACAAACATTTTTTACATACCGAGTATGGCGGTTCTAGTCATGTGGGAAGACACACAGAAAACCCCATCACTGGTGAAGGCAAAATCCAAGCCGATGGCTGGGAAGAAGCCATTGTACAAAATGATGTTCCTAATATTGCAAAAGTTGGCGATTGGAGTGAAAACTATATTGTCGATTTATTTGATTGGCACTTGCGCATTAGTGAAAATGACACCGCATTTGTAGGGAACGCGCAGTGGGCATTCAAGGATTTTGGAACACCATTACGCCCTGAAAATGCAATACCCTATATTAATCAAAAGGGCTTGGTAGATAGAAACAACAACCCTAAGGATGCTTTTTATGTGTTTAAAAGCTATTGGAATGACACTACACCTTTTGCCTATATTGAATCGCATACATGGACAGAACGTCAAGGGCCAAAAGGGTTAAAGCGTGCTGTTAGTGTGTATAGCAATTGCCCAGAAGTTGAGCTGTTTTTAAATGGTAAAAGTATGGGCACTAAAAAAAGGAATACTAAGAGCTTCCCTGCAGCAGGACTAAATTGGAATGTTTCGTTTACTGATGGAGAAAATGTGCTTGAAGCTGTCGGAAAAACAACCTCTGGCATTGAAGTAACAGACAAATTAAAAGTCAACTACAGGTTTACAAAAAATGGAACCGCAAAAAGCCTTGCACTGGTGTACACCCAATTGGAGAATGGAAATTATTTGGTCACGGCAACGGCGCGTGACAAAAATGGTCTTCGCGTATTGGACTTTGAAGAACGTGTATATTTTCAATGTTTATCAGGTGGAAATACACACAGAGCTATGGGCACTCCAACAGGGAGTGAAGTTATAGAAATGGCCAATGGCAAAGCATCTATTGAAGTAGTGAGAGCACATAAAAATATACCCTTAAAAATGATGGTACTGAGCCAAAATTTCAAAGGTACTTATCTAACTATTGAATGAACTTAAATGAATATTACATTACAATAAACTTAAAATATGGACGATTTTACTCCTTTTTAATATTATATAAACCTTAAACCAAACTATATTTATACTATAAAATACAACATTTATGAAAAAATATTTACATACTTATATTATACTCTCACTTCTCTTGTCTTTTTCTTCTTTTGCACAATTTGATGGAATTCCGACAGGGAGTGGTTATTATATCAATAAATTAATACCCAGTCCGTCAGGAAATGACTTAACGAATGAGTATATTGAAATTCGCGGAGGTGCAGATGAAGTCGTTCCGAACGACTTGTACCTTATTGTAATTGAGGGTGATGGAGAATCCTCCTCGCTTGGTAAAGTTGCTGAAGCAATTAATCTTGGAGATGGTTCATTAAAATTTGGCAGTAATGGGATTTTAGTATTAATTGCTAATTATACTGATGAAAACACTTCAGTCAAAACAACTAGTCCTTACACTACTTTAATAGATTCAGATGCTACAGTATTGACGATTGAGCTTACTGGTTCTGATGTAACAAGTTCTAGTTCAAGTGCAGTTTCAACAAAAACACCAGATATAGGATATGATGGGAATTTAAGTGACGAAACTGCTACATACATGCTTGTTAGTTCTACTTCATCTCCTAAAAGTAAATACATTGATGGACCAAGCTCCGGACAAGGATTGGCTGCAGATGGTGTCATCGATAGCTCA
Source organism: Bacteroidota bacterium (assembly GCA_009937085.1). GTDB lineage: Bacteria > Bacteroidota > Bacteroidia > Flavobacteriales > Flavobacteriaceae > UBA7446. The sequence continues at coordinate 11 of JAACDD010000189.1, read as the reverse complement.
GGTGATCACAC
>JAACDD010000188.1 GCA_009937085.1 Bacteroidota bacterium | reverse complement strand
TTGTAGTTGCAGCGGTGTCGTTAGGGAAATCTGTGTCATTAGCTTGATATAATGCCGCAGCATCAGGGCCATTTTGATGCCCCGAATAAAGAAATGTTATAGAAACGCCCGTTACACCTGAGTCTCCAATAACAAAGTAGCCGTTGGCGTCGGTGCTATATCCGTCTAAATCATAGGCGGCATAACTTGCATCATCACTTCCATTAAATAAAACCAATACATAGCCGTCTAGACTTGTATTTGGAGATGTGGAATACAGCTCGATAAATTCTGCGTCGTCAGTTCCGGGACTATCGGACTCTATTTCGTTAATAACTAAGGATTGAGCACTTAAAAAACTAATGCCCATCAAAAAGAAAGGTATAAATGTAGGTCTCATAATAAAGATTTGTGCAAATAAAATTATGAAAAAATAGTTGTTTTACAAACAAAAGTTTGTGTGCTTATCGCATCTTGGCAATGTATTTTCCTACCATATCAAATTCAATATTCACCAAATCGCCAACGTGTAATTGGTGAAAAACGGTGTGCTCGTAGGTGTATGGAATAATGGCAACACCAAAAGAATATGCCTCAGACCCAACTACTGTGAGGCTAGTACCATTTACGCAAATAGAGCCTTTTTCAATAGTGATATTTTTAGAACTTTCGTTGTAATCAAAACGAAACAACCAACTGCCGTTTTGGTCTTCAACGTGCGTGCATGTAGCTACTTCATCAACGTGCCCTTGAACCAAGTGTCCGTCTAATCTATCTCCTAAACGCATGGCGCGTTCTAAATTAATTTTATCCCCTACGCTCCATTTTTGAAGTGCCGTTTTGTCTAAGGTTTCTTGAATGGCGGTAACGGTGTATTGGTCGCCATCAATCGCAACAACCGTAAGGCAAACACCATTGTGCGCCAAACTTTGGTCAATTTTTAATTCGTTTGTAATTCCACTCGAAAGTGTGTAGTGCACATTGCCGCCATCTTTTTCGATGCGTTCAATGGTGCCCATAGTTTCAATTATTCCTGTAAACATAAACGGTGAATCCTGTACCTTTGTGCAGCAAAAATACACAAAATGTCTGCGCTTCCTATTGTTTCAATTTCTGTCGGTGATCCTAACGGGGTGGGTGTTGAAGTACTGTTAAAAGCATTTCAAGACAAACGACTTTTTGAGCACTGTATTCCTGTGGTATATGCCGACTATCCTTTTATGCAAGCACAGCAAGCGCATTTTGGTACTCAAGTCCCTTTGCAACTTCTTAGAGGTCGTCCAAATAAGGGCGTTTTGAATGTGAAATCGGTATGGGAAAAATCTCCTGAAATTGACTTTGGTAAGCAAAGTACAGCTGCTGGTACCGCTGCCTTTGAATCGTTGCAGGCAGCCGCGTTAGCCGTACAGCAAAAAGAAGCAGATGCGCTGGTAACTGCGCCCATCCACAAAGCCGCTATCAAAAGTGATGCGTTTCCATTTGCTGGACACACGCACTATTTGGCTTCACTTTGGGGCGGAAAGGCATTGATGATTTTAGCACATCAAAAACTCCGTGTTGCCCTACTAACCGACCATATTCCTTTAGCAGAGGTAGCATCGCGTATTACTCCTGATTTAATTCAAGAAAAAACACTTCAATTAGCGCATACATTAAAAAATGATTTTGGTTATTCCCTTCCAAAAATTGCGCTGTTAGGATTAAATCCACATGCCGGTGACCAAGGCGTCATTGGTTCTGAAGATGATCGTATCTTAACGCCAGCGATTGAAAAACTGCAAAAAGAAGAAATTGATATTTCTGGGCCATTTGCTGCTGATGGTTTTTTTGGACAAAAAAGCTACCAAAACGTTGATGGGGTGTTATCTTGTTATCACGATCAGGGATTGGTTGGCTTTAAAACGCTTGCGTTTGGCAAGGGGGTAAACATCACGGCAGGCTTGCCCTTTGTGCGCACTTCACCCGACCACGGTACAGCCTTTGCTATTGCGGGAAAAGGAATTGCAAATTTTGATTCGTTTGCTGCTGCAGTACAGATGGCATGTGACATTTGGAACGCGCGGCAAAAGAACAACTAAATACAGGTCTGTACCGCCAAATTTTATATATTTGCCGACTGTAATGAAGGAAGCAAAAACTGTTCTGACTCCTTTTGTCTTAGCTTTTGCTGGACTCAAAGAAGGAATTCATCATTTTTCGCTTGACATTACATCTAAGTTCTTTGATGCTTTTGACTATACCGAATTCAACGCTGCTGCCCTAAACGCACAGGTTGAACTAAATAAAAAGGCAAGTATGCTGGAGTTGCAGTTTTCGATTTCGGGAACTGTAAACATAAGTTGTGATGTTTCTAACGAACCGTTTGACTTACCCATTAATCCCCATCACAAGTTGGTGGTAAATTTTGGGGAAGTCTTTAACGATGAAAATGAGGAATTACTTGTGTTACCACATGGCTCTCATCAGGTTGATGTTGCGCAAACGCTTTTTGAAACCGTTGTGTTAGCAGTACCACAAAAACGAGTTCACCCAGGTATAGAAAATGGAAGTTTACATTCTGATTTGTTGGACAGATTAGATGAGTTGCATCCAAACGAAAGCACTAAAGTACCAGAGACAAACGATCCCAGATGGGATGCGTTGAAGAAATTAAAGAAAGACTAAAACAGCTGTTATGGCACATCCAAAACGAAAAATATCCAAAACGCGTCGCGATAAGCGCCGCACACACTACAAGGCAGTTGCGCCACAAATTGCTACATGTGGCACTACTGGTGAGTCGCACTTGTACCACCGCGCCCATTGGCATGAAGGGAAATTATACTACCGCGGAAAAGTTTTAATTGACAATTCGGTAGAAACAGAAGATTAATATTTTCGACTTCCTATAAATTATAAGCGTCTTTCGTAAAAGACGCTTTTTTTGTCTGTTTTTTATAATTTTTTTGAGTTTTTAGCTCAAAATGAGCTGATTTTTACTAATTTTCGCCAAAATTGTAGAAAAACACTTTTGTGTAATTCGGGTTATATGACTACAAAAACCGCAGCCATAACCGCCGTTGGAGGCTACGTTCCTGAGCATGTGCTCACCAATGCCGCTTTAGAGCAAATGGTAGACACAAGCGATGAGTGGATCACTTCTCGTACGGGAATTAAAGAACGACGCATTCTAAAACCTACCTCACTTGGAACTTCGTTTATGGCGATTGCCGCAGCTCGAGAACTTGTTCAGAAAAAAAACCTTGACCCTGCTGCTATAGATTTGGTTATTGTAAGCACTGCTACACCAGACATGCCTGTTTCCTCTACGGCTGCCTTTGTTGCGACTGAAATTGGAGCAATAAATGCTTTTGCATATGATTTGCAAGGCGCGTGTTCGGGGTTTTTATACGGAATGTCTGCAGCTTCAGCACATATTTCTTCGGGGCGTTATCAAAAGGTTTTGCTTATTGGCGCAGATACCATGTCATCAATTATTGACTATACCGATCGTAGCACTTGTGTTATTTTTGGCGATGGCGCAGGAGCTGTTTTGTTTGAACCCAACGATGAAGGTTTAGGGCTTCAAGATGAAGTACTTCGCGTTGACGGCAAAGGCAGGGAGTTTTTAAAAATTGAAGCTGGTGGCTCTATGCTACCCGCATCTTCCGATACAGTTACCGCTGGTAAACATTTCCTCCATCAAGAAGGACGTCCGGTATTTAAATTCGCCGTCTCTAATATGGCAGCTGCCATTGAGCAAGTGCTTGATCAAAACAATTTGACCAAAAACGACATTGACTATGTAGTGGCGCATCAAGCTAATAAGCGAATTTTAGATGCCATTGCAAAAAACTTAGACTTGAACTACGAGCAAATGCTTGTTAATATTGAACGCTATGGGAATACCACTGCGGCAACACTTCCTTTATTGCTTTGGGATTACGAAAGCAAATTAAAAAAGAATCATAAATTATTATTTACTGCCTTTGGCGGTGGCTTCACTTGGGGAGCTACCTACCTAACGTGGGCATATAACACCTAAAACAATACACCATGGAATTAAAAGAAATCCAAAACCTGATAAAGTTTGTCGCCAAATCAGGTGCTAGTGAAGTTAGCCTTGAAATGGGTGATATTAAAATCACTGTCAAAACAGACAAAGGAGAAACTGCAGTTCCTGTTGCTGCAATTCCACAGGCTGCACCTGTTGTAGTTGCGCCAACTCCAGCTCCGGTGGCCGCTCCAGCAGCACCAGCAGCGCCAGCAGCGCCAGCTGAAACGGCTGTAGAAGGAAATACGGTGAAATCTCCTATAATTGGAACTTTTTATCGCAAACCTTCGCCAGATAAGCCCAATTTCGTAGAAGTGGGCGACCGTGTTGCAGAAGGCGATACGCTTTGCGTAATCGAAGCTATGAAACTCTTCAACGAAATTGAGGCCGAAACAAGCGGAACAATTGTAAAGATTTTAGTTGACGATTCATCACCGGTTGAATTTGATCAACCCTTATTTGTTATTGACCCATCATAAACCTTGCTTATGTTTAATAAGATTTTAGTCGCCAATCGTGGCGAAATTGCGCTGCGTGTTATTCGCACGTGTAAAGAAATGGGCATCAAAACGGTGGCCGTTTACTCTAAAGCAGATGCCGACAGTTTACACGTTCGGTTTGCAGATGAAGCCGTATGTATAGGTCCTGCACCAAGTAGCGAATCGTACCTAAAAATGGCAAATATCATTGCGGCTGCTGAAATTACAAATGCCGATGCTATTCATCCAGGCTATGGATTTTTATCTGAAAATGCCAAGTTTTCGAAAATTTGTGAGGAACACAAAATAAAATTTATTGGCGCGTCTGCACAAATGATTCAACAAATGGGTGACAAGGCAACCGCCAAGGCAACCATGAACGCTGCAGGAGTGCCTACTATTCCAGGCTCGAAAGGCATTATTCCATCATTTAAAGATTGCCAGAAACTTGCCAAGAAAACGGGGTATCCCGTTATGCTTAAAGCTACCGCTGGTGGTGGTGGAAAAGGTATGCGTGCCGTTTGGAAAGAAGATGAACTTGAAAAAGCATGGGAAAGTGCACGTCAAGAATCAAAAGCTGCTTTTGGGAACGATGATATGTATATGGAAAAGCTTATCGAAGAGCCACGCCATATTGAAATTCAAGTTGTTGGAGATGCCTTTGGTAAAGCCTGTCATTTGTCTGAACGCGATTGTTCTGTACAACGCCGTCACCAGAAACTTACCGAAGAAACGCCTTCGCCGTTTATGACTGATAAACTTCGTGAAGATATGGGTGCTGCTGCTGTAAAAGCTGCCGAATATATCAAATATGAAGGAGCGGGAACCGTAGAGTTTTTGGTAGATAAACACCGAAATTTCTACTTTATGGAGATGAACACACGTATTCAAGTGGAGCATCCCATCACAGAGCAAGTAATAGATTTTGATTTGATTGCAGAGCAGATAAAAGTGGCGGCCGGCATTCCTATTGTGGGAAAAAACTACTTGCCAAAACTGCATTCTATTGAGTGTCGTATCAATGCCGAAGATCCCTATAACGATTTTCGTCCATCACCTGGTATAATAAAAACACTTCACACGCCTGGCGGACACGGGGTGCGTTTAGATACACACGTTTATGGAGGATATATGATTCCACCGCATTACGATTCCATGATTGCCAAGTTGATTACCACCGCACAAACGCGCGAAGAGGCTATCAATAAAATGAAGCGTGCTTTAGACGAATTTGTCATTGAAGGCGTAAAAACAACCATTCCATTCCACCGTCAATTGATGGAGCATCCCGACTACGTGGCTGGTGATTACACCACCAAGTTTATGGATGATTTTGAAATGGAGGAGTAATTTTTACAACAGTCCTGCGCTAGCAAGATATTCAGCAATTTGAACGGTATTGGTTGCAGCACCTTTGCGAAGGTTGTCTGCTACAATCCAAAGGTTTAGCCCATTGTCTTGCGACGTATCTTTTCGAATACGTCCAACAAAAACATCGTCTTTGCCATGTGCTTGAAGCGGCATGGGGTAATCATTGTTTTGAATATCATCTTGCACGACAACACCTGGCGTTTCAGAAAGAACACGGCGTACTTCTTCCAATTCGGCTGACTTGCTCAATGTTAAGTTTACCGATTCACTATGTCCACCCACAACAGGTATACGTACGGCTGTAGCCGTCACACGAATGTTGGGATCAAGGATTTTATGCGTTTCATTCACCAATTTCATTTCCTCTTTGGTGTATCTATTGTCTAAAAACACATCGCAGTGCGGCAAGGCATTGCGGTGAATGGCGTGCGGATATGCCATTTCGCCTTCAACTCCTTCATATTCATTTTCTAATTGTTGAACGGCTTTTACGCCAGTTCCTGTAATGGATTGATAGGTAGAAACCACCACACGCTCAATGCCAAATACGCGATGAATAGGCGCAAGTGCCATCACCATTTGAATGGTAGAACAGTTTGGATTGGCAATAATTTTGTCCTCAGCCGTAAGTTCGTTTGCGTTGATTTCAGGTACGATAAGTTTATGATCGGGATGCATACGCCACGCCGATGAATTGTCGATTACCGTACATCCAACTGCTGCAAATTTTGGTGCCCACGTCAAAGAAGTATCACCGCCTGCAGAAAATAAGGCAACATCAGGCTTTAGTGCAACAGCATCTTCAAGGCCTACAACTGAATAAGTCTTACCCTCATACTCCAATTGTTTTCCCACAGAACGAGCCGAAGCTACTGGGATTAATTCGCTAATTGGGAATTGACGCTCTGCCAATACTTGTAACATCACTTCGCCTACCATTCCGGTGGCACCTACTACCGCTACGCGCATATCTTAAATTTTGCTGCGAATGTACGCCATTCAAATATTATAATAACGTACGTTTAAAGCTTTATCAAAAAAATAACAGTTTGTTGTATTTACAACAATTATAAAATGAGCTTGCGCGGTATGCGCTGCGAAAGTCCCGTTATAAACTCATACGAAATGGTTCCTGCGTGGTTCGCAAGGGCTTCTGCGCTTTCGTTATCGCCAATCACAATAACCGCATCGCCTTCGTTACACGCGATATTTGTTACATCCACCATTATCATATCCATACACACATTTCCAACAATGGGTGCTTTTTGTCCGTGAATCCACACATAGCCTTTGCCGTTGCCGTAAATACGGCCAATGCCGTCTGCGTGACCTAGCGGAAGGGTTGCCGTTTGCATGGAATCCGTTGCAACAAACGCACGGTTATACCCCAAAGAATCGCCTTTTTGTAACGAATGAAGTTGCGATATGACTGTTTTTAGTGTTAAAACAGGTTTTAGCTGCGTGTCCACAGCACTATCGTTACCATATCCATAAAGGCTAATCCCCGTTCTCACCATATCGTATTGTGCAGCCGCATAATTCAAAACACCCGAGGTGTTGAGTGCATGAAAAATCGTATCAGGGTGCGAAGGTTTAATTTTCTGAACAATCGCCTCAAAATGATCTAATTGTGCCTGAGTAAACGATTCTTCATCTAAATCATCAGAAGCAGCAAGGTGCGAATACACCCCTTTTAATTGAAGAAGATTCTTGTTTTGGTTTAGCAAATCCAAAAGTTGGTTGGTGTGATTTGGTTGGAATCCTAATCTGTTAAGTCCCGTATTAAATTTTAAGTGAATTGGGTAATGTGTTGTTTCGGTTGCTTTAAGAGTGGTCAAAAAGGCGTCTAAAATACGTTGGCTATAGATGGCGGGCTCAAGCTTGTGCGTAATTAATACTTCCAAATTATGTTGCTGTGGATGCATCACCAAAATAGGCTGTGTGATTCCTGCGTTTCTGAGTGCAACCCCCTCTTGAACATAAGCCACACCGAAATAATCAACGCCACAAGCGGCAAGACATTTTGCCACGGCAACGGAGTCACTACCATACCCAAAGGCTTTTACCACCGCCAAAAGTTTAGTGGAATTGGCTAAGCGTTTCCGTAAAAATTGATAGTTGTGCCTAAGCTTAGGCAGGTGTATTTCTAAAACCGTTTCGCTCATTTGCCCTAAGCCTTTTTACTTTTTTTGGAAACCACCTCTTGGTCAGTTACGTTCATTTTGCGTACTTTTTCTCTAAGCATCGCCTTATAAAACGCTGCTCTGCTAAGGGGTTCATATTCCTCTGTTTCACCAAGCATTACAAGGCGTTCGTTTTCGTTTTTTCTAAAGCTGTGATGTGCCAATTGTCCTGTGCGGGTACAAATGGCGTGTACTTTGGTTACGTACTCGGCAACCGCCATAAGGTTAGGCATTGGTCCGAATGGATTCCCTTTAAAGTCCATGTCTAACCCTGCAACGATAACGCGCACACCCCGATTAGCTAAATCGTTGCAAACGCTAACTATTTCGTCATCAAAAAATTGTGCTTCGTCAATCCCAACCACGTCGCAATTGTCGGCAAGCAGGCGAATGTTTGCTGCAGCAGGTACCGCCGTTGAAATAATTTCATTCGCATCGTGCGAAACAACCTTGTCTTCGTCGTAGCGGTTGTCGACCTCAGGTTTAAAGATCTCCACTTTTTGTTTGGCGAATTTGGCACGCTTTAAACGGCGTATGAGCTCCTCCGTTTTTCCCGAAAACATAGAACCTGTAATGACCTCTATCCAGCCAAAAGATTCGTTTTTTTGATGTGTGTTTTCGAGAAACATAAATGTTGTTTTATTGTGTTTGGACTTTTATGTGCCCGAACCATTCAAAAGTATTAAATTTAGGCAGCCAAACGTATGGAAGAGAAAAAAATTATTCAAAACAACGCTGAACAAGAGTTGATGAGTCTTGCGCATGAGATTTTGCGTAGCCGAAATCGTATGGAACTTGACCACATACATGCGAAAGCATCCGCTATAGTGGCACTTACTACGCCAAAAATAGCAGGTGAAACAACTCCAACAGCTTCTAAAGAACCCGCACCAACCGAACTGGAAGAAGCCCTTTTGACTCCTGTTTTGGAAGCGGAGTTTGAAACCATTTCGATAGATTTTACCCAACATCTTTTTGAAGGAAGCAACGCCGATTTTCAGCGCGTAATGTCGATGCTTAACTCTAAAGAAACGCTTGAGGATGCGCAGAAATTTATCGAAACACAAATTCAGCCCGATTATGACTGGACTGACAAACAAAAGGAATTCGATGCGTTTATGTCGCACATTGAAACACTATTTGATTCCTAATTTCCTTAAATGAAACAGACGAATAAACATGATGTCTCTTCGGGGCTTTGGTTGGTGCCAACGCCCATTGGGAATTTGAGCGATATAACCCTAAGAGCATTAGATACCCTGCGTAGCGTAGATTTGGTATTGGCTGAAGACACACGAACATCTGGGAAACTATTAAAACACTATGAAATTGAGGTGCCTATGCGATCATATCATATGCACAATGAACATAAATCAGCACCAAAAATTGTCAATGAATTAAGTGCTGGCAGTACGATTGCCTTGATTTCCGATGCTGGAAGCCCTGGTGTTTCGGATCCCGGGTTTTTGTTGGTGCGTGCTTGCGTTGAAGCAAACATTCCTGTACATGCCTTGCCGGGTGCAACTGCGTTAATTCCGGCACTTACGCTTAGCGGATTGCCCTCTGAGCGTTTTGTTTTTGAAGGCTTTTTACCGCAAAAAAAAGGAAGGCAAACACGCCTAGAATCCCTTGTGAACGAATCCCGAACAATGGTGTTTTACGAATCCCCACACCGATTGGTAAAAACACTAACCCAACTTGCCACGCATCTTGGTGAAGAACGAAATGTTAGCGTTTCACGAGAGCTTTCCAAAAAATTTGAAGAAACCGTACGAGGAACACTAGCTTCTGTGTTACAGCATTTTACGGAAACGCCTCCTAAAGGGGAATTTGTTATTGTAGTAGAAGGAGGATAATATGCGCTGGAAATTCAAATCTACTCCTACTGAAACTACTGTGGCGCATCTAAAAACGTGTTTGGGTGTAGATGATGTTATTGCGACACTGTTAGCACAACGCGGAATCGATACTTTTGAGGTAGCTAAAGCCTATTTTCGACCACATTTGGGGCAACTTCACGACCCGTTTTTGATGCAAGACATGGACAAAGCGGTTGCGCGCATATTGCACGCCATAGCGCAAAACGAAACCGTAATGGTTTATGGTGATTACGACGTTGACGGCACCACTTCGGTAAGTATGCTTACGCATTTTTTGCGCAGTCAAGGGGTACCTGTTACAGCCTACATTCCCGATCGTTATGCGGAAGGTTATGGATTATCAAAACAAGGCATTGAAGCCGCAAAAGAGGCAAATATTCAGTGCATAGTGGCGTTGGATTGTGGTGTAAAAGCCATCGCGCAAGCGGAATATGCCGCTTCTTTAGGTATTGACCTTATCATTTGCGATCACCACACGCCTGGCGAAACCCTTCCAAAGGCCTTAGCCGTTTTAGATCCAAAACGCAGCGATTGTGCCTATCCATACAAAGAATTATGCGGTTGTGGTGTTGGCTTTAAACTCATGCAAGGAATAGCTCAAAAACAAGGTAAGGACGTAGATACGCTCAGTGCTTATTTGGATTTTGTTGCGGTTGCCATTGCTGCAGATATTGTCCCGATTACAGAAGAAAACCGTGCATTAGCTTTTTTAGGGTTGCAACAAATTCAAGTGGCGTCAAGACCTGGGCTAAAGGCCATTTTACGAGACAAAACAACAGGACAAAGCATTTCTGATGTGGTGTTTGGAGCGGCACCGCGCATCAATGCCGCTGGACGTATGAAACACGGGCTCTATGCCGTGAAATTGTTGCTTTCCAGCTCTGAACAGGAAGCCGCTCATATTGCAGGAGAAATTGAAACATTTAACACCTCTCGCAAAGAAGTGGAGCAAGAAATTACACAAGAGGCATTAGCGCAAATTGAAGCTAACAATGAGGTGGAAAACGCAACTTCTGTCGTCTTTTCATCCGATTGGCACAAAGGCGTTATTGGGATTGTTGCCTCACGGCTTATTGAAAAATACTATCGCCCTACCTTGGTATTTACCAAAGCAGGTGAAGACGTTTTGGCTGCCTCGGCACGTTCGGTGCGTGGATTTGATGTGTATGCTGCCATAGATGCGTGTAGCGCGCATATTATCCAGTTTGGCGGGCACAAATATGCTGCAGGTGTGACTGTAAAAGAAAGTGACTACAGTGCCTTTAAAGCGGCATTTGAGCAGCATGTGAAAAACACACTGGTGCAGGAACAAAAAGATCCTGTTTTGGATGTGGATGTGGCATTGCCGTTCTCTTCTATTACGCCCAAACTGCTGCGTATTCTAAAGCAAATGGAGCCTTGTGGCCCAGAAAACAGAAGCCCTGTTTTTTATACCGAAGGAGTCCTTGATAATGGAACCGCTAAACTTGTAGGAAAAGACAGTAGCCACTTAAAAGCGCGGTTTATTCAAGCGAATAGCTCACCCATAGATGCTATTGGCTTTGGGCTGGG
>JAACDD010000187.1 GCA_009937085.1 Bacteroidota bacterium | reverse complement strand
TTTTTGTATTATAAAGTCAAATTTTTTTTAGTTTTTTGATAGAAATTATTACATCTATGATTCGCAGTTTTATAAAAATAACTTTTTTACTGATTTTTACTCATTCAGGCCTACTTTCAGCCCAAGCTGATGATATGATAGATAACATCTCACTCAACGGAAAATGGGCTATTATTTTTGACCAAGATAATCGGGGAGGTATTGAGAAATGGCATTTAAACCGTGTATTTGAGAAGCAGAAAGAGGTGTCAAACATTCAAGTGCCAAGTCATTGGGAAACCATCAAAAAAGATTATGAAGGCGTGGTCTTTTACAAAAAATCATTTCGGGTGCCTGAATCGTGGAATGAGGGGGTTTTTAGTCTTTATTTTGAAGCTGTCAATTACAAAACCGAAGTTTGGGTCAATGACCAAGCTGTTGGCACACATGAAGGGGGATTTACTCCTTTTTCCTTTCAAGTCGATGAGGTTCTTAAACCCGGCGAGATAAACCATATTATTATGAGGGTTGTGGGTCCTATACTAATGACTGACCAGCGTATTGACGAAATGGGCCGTATGGAAGTACCCCAATGGAGGGGTGCGATCACAGGGGGGATTTGGCAAGACGTTTGGATTCAACGAAGAGGAAATGTTACCATTCATGATGTTTTTTTACAACCCGATATTGATAAATCCCAAACGGGTATTGATCTTGAATTGTACAATCACCAATCTGCACAACAAAAAACAACTCTTTCCATTAAGGTCAACGACGCAGACGGCAACGCGGTAGGTTTCTTTGAAAAAAACATGCAATTGGATCCAGGAAGAAACAGCTTACAAACATCCATCGATATTCCAAATCAAAAGCTGTGGTCGCCTAAAAGCCCACACCTATACTCGATTGATATCACAGTTAAAAATGACAAAGAAACAGCAGACAACTGGACACACCGTTTCGGTATGCGAAAGTTTACAATCAAAAACAATCAATTCTATCTTAACAACGAACCACTGTATTTAAAAGCAACCTTTTTTGAAGGGCTTTATCCTATAGGACTTGCTTATCCTGACTCTAAGGAAATGGCAATTAGAGAAATTCAACTTGCCAAAGATGCGGGTTTCAATATGATAAGACCTTGGCGAAAGCCTCCACCTAAAATGTGGCTTGACCTGTGTGACGAAATGGGTGTGTTAACCGTAGGTAGCTTGGCAATAGAATGTATGAACAGACCTATCCAATCGGCTTATCTGCCTATGCGTGTCGAAAATGAACTAACTCAAAGTATTTTGAGAGACCGAAACCGAACAAGCGTAGTGATTTGGGAACTTTTCAATGAGCTTTTACAACCAGTGATGATTCAAATGCTTCAACCTATGTCGCTCAAAGCCCGTGAGCTTGACCCTACCAGGCTTATTCTAGACGAATCAGGCGGCTGGGCCAAGGGTGCAAGGATGTATTTGCCCTACGAAAAAATAGGAAATCAGTTTAATGATATTCATGATTATTCAGGTTCTCAAATTACGCAAGGTATTTATGATGGGTATGCCAATATTGGCGAAACTAAAGAAGAACTTGAAGAAAAAGGGCTTTCCGGCTTGACAATTCCAGGAAAAAATATAGTTCCAGGACGCCTCTCATTCGTTTCTGAATTGGGCTATGGCAGCTTACCTAATCTTCCTCAAAACAATGAGGAATTTAGACAAAAAGGAAACCCCCTTACACCTACTATGCGCTATCACCTAAGACTTGAAAATGAACTTGAGCAAATGATGCAAAAAACAGGTTTTGATCGTTTGTTTGAAAATTTTGAGGAGTTTTGTTTGGCTCAGCAAACGGCACATGGAATGGCGAACAAAAGATTGCTTGAAGCTACTCGCTCCAACCCGAATATAATCGGGTATTGTGTTCATGCGCTCACTGCAGGAGATTGGATAATCGGTGCAGGTCTGTTGGATTTGTGGCGAAATCCAAAAACAGATGTTTATGAAATGACCAAAGAGGCGAACCAAGAGCAAATAGTTACCCTACGAGTGATGCCTAGAAACAGTTATTCAGGAGTTAACCCAAAGGTAGAAGTGATTGGCGTAAACGAAAATATGGAGATGAAAGCCCAAATTCATTTTCAAGTTTTTGATGCGGCGGAAAACCTTCTTATTGAAAAAGAGGTACATAAACCTTTAACCCAGGGCATAACATCCTACCTGAGTGAAGAAATTAACATGTCTGGCTTAACGGGAAGTTTTCAAGCGCGTGTAACACTAAAAGACAAAAAAGGAAATCTTATTGCCAAAAATAGTTTTGATTTTGACATTTTTGAGCCAATTGTTTTTAATAGCGATGCGCCCTTGCGCGTCATAGATCCACAAGGAGACTTAAAAATATTTTTAACCAAAAAAAATATATCTTTTGTAGATTTTGATCCTAATGGACATACTGGGGGATTGATAGTCAGTGGTTTAGTTCCACGATCTGGAAAAAAAGATTTTAACGAGTTGATCAAAAATGCCAAAACTGAAGTTGGTAATGGAGGAAAGCTCATTATTTTAGATGTGCCGGGAAAAACACCCCCCTATTTTGATAGAAAATTTGAACCTAACTCTGTTGAAGGGCTCCCCTTTTCAGCAAATATGTTAAACAAAGGTACCACCCTAGGACTATGGGCTGGAAAACCTCATATGGTCAAGGAACACCCCGTGTTTCAGGGACTACCAACGGGTGTGATTATGCAAGAAGTTTATCAAAATGTGCATCCAAAAACCACGATGATGATGCAACAAGGCAAAATGATATCGGGGGTGGTAAGCTATGATCATTTTAAAAATTTGGATTTGATGCTTCGTCATTATCCAGGCCCTGGGGATGTTTGGTTTGGCGCCAATCTTTTAGAAACAGCTTTTGGAGAAGGAACTATGCTGTTATCGACTTTTGATATTGTTGGAAACCTAGGAAAAGATCCAGTTGCCGAACTTATTTTAAATAATATGATAAATTACGTAAATCAATAAATAGATGAAAAAAGTAGTCACCTTTGGTGAAATCATGTTGCGCTTGGCGCCCCCGGGCTATTTGCGCTTTTCCCAGACCAACTCTTTTGATGTCATCTATGGCGGTGGTGAATCTAACGTTGCTGTTTCTTTGGCCAATTATGGTGTTCCGGTACGTTTTGT
>JAACDD010000186.1 GCA_009937085.1 Bacteroidota bacterium | reverse complement strand
TTGGACCGATCAAAAGTTTCTTTAGCCATAATAATGTACGTTTATTCTTTTAAAATGAGCGCAAATATAATCTTTTCCTGTTTTAAAAACAGCATTAAACAAAAAAAATATGAATAATTTTTGTATATTGATATATCCTAAATTTTGAGTTATGAAATCCAAATCTTTAAACCTGTTGGGTGTGCTTGCCGCGTTTGGCATGATTGCCGCGGGTATTTTAGCCATTTACAATGACGATTATCTATTTGCCGCAGTAGGCGTTTACTTTATTGCAAAGGGTATATTTGTTTTTACGCTCATGCAAAAAATACACAACTAAATTGGTTGTGGTTGTAATTATTTACATTTAATAAACTGCTTGTAAGTATTTACCGCTATGTCATGTGACTCTAAAATGTGAAAGCTAAGCGCCAATTTCCTTATTGCTGCTGATATTTTGGCCATTGTAGGCAAATTATATTTTGAATTTGTAATACATCGGCAACATTGAAGCGTTAACAATAATGTGTCATTTTTTAACATATTACTAATTACATTGGGGTTTATTTATTAATTTGTGTATATTCAGCCCTTAAAACTATAAAAATATGAATCAATTAATAAGAATTTTCCTATTCACTATAGTAGTAACTTTTGGTCATTATACATTTGCTCAAAGCAGCATCACAGGAACAGTATTCGGTTCCGATGGACAGACTATTCCAGGAGTAACTATTATAGATCAGGACAATCCATCTAATGGAACTGTCACTGACTTTGATGGTAATTTTACCATTAGCGTACCTGCTGATGGGACGTTATCCTTAAGTTACATCGGATATGAATCAAAATCTGTAAATGTTTCAGGTCAAACTACCATAAACATTTCAATGATTGAAGCGGTTTCTGCGCTTGATGAAGTCATTATCACAGGTTATGGATCTCAGGTTAAGAAAAGTGATTTAACAGGAGCCATTAGTTCTATCGGTTCGGATGACTTTGAAAGTCAACCGCTCGTTAGAATTGACCAAGCACTTCAAGCAAGAGCAGCCGGTGTTGCCGTAACGCAAACAAGTGGTGCACCAGGTGCAGGATATAAAATCCGAATTCGAGGTGCCAATTCTATTACAGGTAACAATAACCCATTATATGTAGTGGACGGCCTTTTTGTTGGTAACATCAATAATATTAACGCGAATGACATAAAGTCAATAGAAGTGTTAAAAGATGCTTCTGCAACCGCAATCTATGGAAATAGAGGAGCTAATGGTGTAGTTTTGATTACGACCAAAAAGGGTACGAAAGGCAAAGCAAAAATCGAGGTAAGTTCCTTTATTGGATCTTCTGAAGTAGTCCAAAGGATTCCGGTTATGTCTCCATCTCAATTTGCAGAAGGAGTTAATTTAAGAGACGGAGTTGAAACTATCCCGCAATCTAGAATAGATGAATTAAGAAATGGTGGTGGTGCTAATTGGCAAGATTATTTCTTTAGAAGTGCACCTTTTTCAAACATTAATATTTCTGCTAGTGGTGGATCAGATGACGTAGATTATTATATTTCTGGAAATAGCTACAAAGCTGACGCAACCGTTATCAATCAAGATTACAGTAGATTAAACTTACGGGCGAATATAAACGCTCAATTAAGTGATAAGCTCAAAGTGGGTGTAAACAACTTTATCAGTCGCTCGGAAAACAATGGTGCAAGAGTAAACCTCGCTGGAGGTATTGCTTGGGATATGACTACGCCACCTAGAGATGCTGATGGCAATTACAATTCAGCACCCTTAATATCTGGTGTAGGTAATGGAAATCCCATGCCACTTTTAGCACCAGAAAATAATAGGGTTGAAAATATTTCAGATCAATTGATTTCAAGTATCTACGCAGATTATAAAATAAATGAAAACTTTACATTAAATGTTTCTGCAGGTATCGAGAAGATTGATTTGACTAACAGCAGTTACGAATCTTCTTTAGTTAATGGTGTCACAGGAGCTGTCGTGAGAGACCAACAAGGAATTCGCTTTCAAAATACCAATCGATTGACGTATAAAAATAACAATACAGATCATGCGGTACAAGCAGATTTAGTTCACGAGCAACAGACTTATGAAATGAATTTTAGAACAGCTACAGCGAGTGGTTTCTTTACAGATTCAACTAATTTCCAAGAATTGTCATTAGCTAGTATCCAAAATACTGACAGTGGTAATACTAACGAAAAATTAGAATCGTTCCTTGCGCGTGTAAATTATTCACTATACAATAAGTATCTTTTTACAGCTTCTGTTAGAGCAGATGGTTCTAGTAAATTTACAGAAGGAAATCAATGGGGAACTTTCCCGTCTGGATCTATTGCTTGGAGAGTATCTCAAGAAGATTTCCTAAAAGACCACCCAATAATTAGTGCTTTAAAATTACGCGCTAGTTTTGGTGTGACGGGAAGTCAAGCAGTAAGTCCTTTCTCCACCATCGCCATTCCAGGCATATCGACTGCTAACAACTATCCTTTTACAGGGGATGTTGCTAGTGTTGGAGTTGCGCCTTCTAAAAAGATGCCCAATCCTGATTTAACATGGGAAACAACAACCCAATTTAATTTCGGATTTGATCTTGGGCTTTGGGATTCAAGAACGTTGCTCTCTGTGGACTTTTACTCCAAAAAAACAAAAGACATACTTCTAGACAGAGTGCTGCCTGAATTTGTTGGCCCATCTTTAATTTCTCAAAATGTTGGTGAGGTTGAAAACAGCGGGGTTGATATTACTTTAAATACTGTGCTTTATGAAAAGAAAGATTTCTCCGTAAGCTCTATATTTAACTTATCTGCAAATAAGAATAATGTTGTTAAGCTTGTTGATGGAGAAGACACTATGGTACTGGGTAATGTATATTACGACAACACGTTCCCAGTAAATCCTACAAGGGTTGAAGTAGGCAAGCCCATTAGTTCTTTTAGAGGGTATCATTTTGATGGCGTTTATCAAACGGGATCTACGGAGGGTACTCCTGGTCACGCCATATATAGAGACCTTAACGGCGATGGCAATATAACTTCAGAAGACATTGGAACGGTTGGAGATGGTAACCCTGACTTTACTTGGGGTTGGAATTTAAATGTAGACATCAAAGACTTTAATATAAATATGGTATTTGAAGGAGCTCAAGGGAATGACATATACAATTTCCAAAGAATGAGAATGATGGGATTAGGTTCGGCGCAATTTCACGCGGTTCACGCAGACTTCCTTAACAGTTGGACTGCAACCAACCCTAGCAATACCGTCCACGCAGGAACTCAAGCTGCAAGAGATTCTAATCAATGGCTATCGTCACAGTTTATAGAAGATGGATCGTATACTTCTTTGAGAAGTATGTCCATTACCTATAACTTTAAAAATGCATTAAGTGACATCGGAATTGAAGAATTCAAAGTCTTTGCCAATGGTGAAAACTTATTTATACTGACAGATTATTCAGGATTTGATCCTGTATCTACTGCGTCAGGAAACTCAGATGTTGATCTTGGGATAGATTTAAATACTTTTCCCATTTCTAGATCATTTTCTGTCGGATTTAACCTTACATTTTAACATATTTAGACATGAAATACACACATAAAATAGTTACAATTTTCATTTCATTATTCTTCGTTTTCTCTTGTAGTGACCTCGAAGAAGACACAAGTGGAATATTATCCCTTGACAACCTTCAAACAGAAGGAGATCTTGTAGCAGCACTTACTCCATTGTATAAAGCGCTTCAATATACGTACAGCAATCCTCACTTTATGAGAACCAATACCTATGGTTCTGATGATATCACCACATGGTGGGGTGGAAACAAAGCTCCCTTAAGGGTTTTTGATCAATTTAATTATGGTAACGGCGAAAACGCTGATATTAACTGGTTAGATTGGGATTGGGTAGGACACTGGAGAACTATTTATTACGCTAACTCATTGATAGATGGGCTTAAAACCTCAACAGCAGCTGAAAGTTTAGTTAATTCTGTTGAAGGGGAAGCGAAATTCTTAAGAGCTTTTGCATACTTCCAATTGGTTAGAGAACACGGTAACATGCCTATAATTTTGGATGGAATGATTCCAACCGGAAATGAGCAACGTGCTACTGTTCTTGAAAACTACAAACACATTGAGGCAGATTTGTTGTTTGCGGAAGCAAACTTAGCTGCACCTGGCAGCACTCCAAATGTGGGGAGAGCATCGTCAGCAGCGGCAAAAACACTACTTGCTGACCTCTATTTAACATGGGCTGGCTGGCCAGTAAAAGATGACACTAAATATGCATCTGCTGCTAGTAAGTCTAAAGAAGTGATTGATATGAATTATCACGAACTATTGCCTATTGCTGATCTTTGGTTAATGGAAAATGCAAATAGTAAAGAAAGTGTCTTTTCTGTCCAGTTTTCTTCTTCAGAAGACCAAAGAAATGGGCATCCAGCTGCATTTAGTTTTCACATGGCTAGAGGTTGGTCTGATTGTTATCCAGAGTTACAATTCTTTAGTGACTTTCCAGATGGCGCACGAAAAGACGCCACCTTTGTGACTGATATTCCAAATCGTGGTTTTGCCAATGGTCAGATTATTACAAAAGACCCTGCAACCATACCATGGGAAGAATCGGAAAGATTTCACCCGATGTACAAAAAGTATACCCTTTCTGAAGATTTAACAGTAGTTGGAAGAAGCATGGGCTACCGTCCAGTTGAAATTTATCGTTATGCTGAAGTTCTTTTGATATATGCAGAGGCAAAAGCTGCCTCAGGAACTACAGACGCTTCTGCTCTTGATGCACTAAATCAAGTTAAGAGAAGAGCTGCAGGGCTAGATCCGTTCACACCAGATGCATCAATAGATGCAAGTTCTGCAACTGTTATTGATATTGTGGATGAAAAAGGCTGGGAATTAGCTGGAGAGCACAAAAGATGGTTTGATTTAATTAGAACCGAACGTCTTGAAGAAGCTGCCAGTAATAGAGACCCTAATGAGCATGTTGTATTGATTAATCAGCCAACGAAAGCAAATTATATTGCGCCAATACCTGCAGAGGCTATTGCGACCAGTAATCTAGTTCAAAACCCTTCAGGTTTTAAAATTCAGTAACTAGTATATGGACATTAAAGGAAAAGGGAGTGTAAACCACTCCCTTTTTTTTTGATTTTTTTTTAAAGTAAAATGAAATATGGGAGCGTGATAATGAGTTGAGCCAATGAGCAGATTTGAACTGCCGACCTCTTCCTTACCAAGGAAACGCTCTACCCCTGAGCTACATCGGCGTTTTAAGAGATAAAAGAGCGGGAGACCGGGTTCGAACCGGCGACATTCAGCTTGGAAGGCTGACGCTCTACCAACTGAGCTACTCCCGCGTTTTAAATCACTATTTCAAAGTAATGAAAATTCAATCATTACATATTTAACGAGCGTCTTGACGCTCCCAGCCCGTACCGAATAGTACGTTCGGGCGGGTACCAACTGAGCTACTCCCGCGTTTTAAATCACTATTTCAAAGTAATGAGCGCCGAGACGCTCACAAAGCGCATCAAATACGCTAACTAAGGTGGAACGAACTAAGTTACATCCAAATTACCTTAAAAGACATGTGGGGAGAGCAGGATTCGAACCTGCGAAGGTAAAAACCAACAGATTTACAGTCTGTCCTCGTTGGCCGCTTGAGTATCTCCCCATATTACAAAGAACATCACTCTAAGAGTGAAGAGAGCCGATGGAGGGACTCGAACCCACGACCTGCTGATTACAAATCAGCTGCTCTAGCCAGCTGAGCTACATCGGCTTATGCTCCCGTTTGGAAGCGGTTGCAAATGTAACAATTAATTTATTTTGCTTCAAAAAAATTAGACCCCATTTTGATGTGAGCGCAATTGTTTCTCTTTCCTTCGTATAAGTAAGCGTTCAACAGCCCTTGACGCTGCATCAATGGCCTCTTCAAAAGTGCCACTTTCCTTTTTTACCATGAGCGTATCGCCAGGTATTTGAACCTTTATTTCTACTTGTTTGGTGCGATTATGTGCCGATTTCTCAAGTTTCATGTACAAATCAGTTGATAAAATCCTACCATAATAGTGCTGATATTTATCAATGCGTTTGGAAATAAATTTTTTGAGATTTGATTTTAATGAGAAGTTAATCGCTTGAATAGTGAGTCGCATACAAAATGTTTAAAAAGTTAAAAAAGGTCAACTTGACGCGAGAATACTTACTTCTTTGCTCTAGGGTGTGCTGCGCGATAGGCGTCTTGCACCTTGGGGAGCTGAACTTTAGTGTACTCTTGTGTTGCAGCCAAGCTTTCGTGGCCAAGAATCTCTTTAACCACGTTAATGTCAGCACCAGCGTCTAACATATGTGTCGCAAAGCTGTGTCGCAGCACATGAGGCGAGGTGCGTATCTTACTAGATACTCCTCTAAAGTACAATTTTATAAGCCGATATACAAATGACGGATAGGTTTTTTTGCCTTTATCAGTGACTAGTAAAAAGTTATGTGACGCTGCATTTTGGATAGCTTCACGTTGCTGAAAGTAGGATTTTAACGTTGTTATTAGTGATGGAAGCATAGGAACAATACGCTCCTTATTCCGTTTGCCCAAAATACGCAATTGCTGTTGCGCCCAGTCAATATCAGTTATTTTTAGCCCAATGAGTTCTGCCTGGCGCATTCCAGTGGCGTATAACAACTCTATGGCTGTAGCATCTCTAAGTCCCGAGAAAGATAAGCGGTCAATTTGTAGCAAAACCTGCTCCACTTCTGACTCACTAAAAGGTACGATAAATGACTTTTTGGCCTTTAGGGATTTGTGCTGCACCAGCGGATGCGTGTCTATTGCTCCTATAGTGCGCAAATAAGTATAAAAAGAATTTAGCGTAGCGCATTTTCTGTTGATGCTACGACTAGTCAACCCTTTTTTTGATAAGGCAACGACATAGTCTCTAACCACAGCATAGTGTACTTTGGTTAAATCTTTGAGCTGGTAGACTGAATCACAATGCGACATAAAATCGTCCAAATCTTTTTGATAGGCACGAAGTGTATGTGCAGAGTAGTTTATCTCAGCCGTTAGATAACGAAGAAAAGCAGCGACATTGTCCATACGGACAAGGTAAGAAATTAATTTTCTTCTTGGTCGCGAAGATTCTGGATATAGGAAGCTTTTTGTACCTGAGCACGTCTCGAAACGGAAGGTTTCGTAAATGTCTGGCGACTGCGTAACTGACGCATGGTTCCTGTTTTATCAAACTTACGTTTGAAGCGCTTTAGTGCGCGATCGATATTTTCACCGTCTTTGATTGGAATTAT
>JAACDD010000027.1 GCA_009937085.1 Bacteroidota bacterium | reverse complement strand
CATGAAATTTTTACTACACCTTATTCTTATTGCATTTTGTCTCACTTCATGCAGTAAAGAAGACAATACACCTGCTGATATGTCCGAAAACACGAATTGTGTTGGTGATTATTCAACTCACACTATTCTTACTGATATAGAGGAAGAAATCTACAATTCGAGTCAATCTGTAATGACTTATAGCAAATACACCTGGTCATCTAATGGGACAGATAGAATTCTTTCAGGAAACGGAATACCTAATCATGAGGTAGGAACTTTTCCAAACGCAAACAACCCCAATACGATTAGCGAACAAACGGTAAGTAAAAACTTCACCCTTTGTCCAACAGTAATTTCAGAAAATGGTTTGGACGTGGTTGGGCCAGCTTTGACTATTGCTTATGCGATTAACAGCGTAAAGTTTGATCCTGCCACTGCTGGGAGGTGTAATGATAGTGGCGAGTGTAGCTTGGCAAGAGGTGAAGGAAGATGGAATATTGAAGCATTAGGACATGACACTTTTAATTTTGGAGATGATATGAATCATGCACATGTGCAACCTGGTGGTGCATATCATTATCACGGAATGCCCGAATTACTAATTGACTTTTTAGGAGATCAACAAGGCATGACATTGATTGGATGGGCAGCAGATGGATTTCCTGTTTATGCAAGATATGGCTATTCAAACACCAATGACGCAACAAGCGAATTGAAAACACTAACACCCAGTTACCGCTTAAAATCTCAACCTGACCAAAACCGACCAAGTACGCTCACTGTTTTAATAGGAGGGCCAAACGGCAACACCTACCCCAATAAACCAATTGAAATGGGTGCGTTTACACAAGATTTTGAATATGTTGAAGGCCTTGGAGATTTAGATAGATGCAATGGGCGATTTGGAGTTACACCTGAGTTCCCTAACGGTATTTATTACTACGTTGTCACAGACGATTTCCCGTATTTCACGAGGTGTTTAAAAGGTGATATTTGATTTTGCCTCACAAGCCATCTAATCTAAAAGGTATACTACTCATGACCAAGTTCAATTATTTTCAGCTAATAGTAGTTCTATTGGTATGCGCATGCGATAAACAAGAAATTGTAAACACTGAGATTACAACAGAAACACCACCAAATATTTTATTTGTTATTGCAGATGATTTGGGAAAAGATGCGACTCCAGGATTCCAAGAGGGTCAGGAAAAACCATTTATGCCAACATTTCAAGATTTAGCTGCAAGTGGAATTTCATTCGATAATTTATGGGTTTATCCTGTTTGCTCGCCAACAAGAGCTTCCATATTAACTGGTAAACTAGGTTATCACACTGGTGTTCTAGAAGTGGAGCAAGACATTTCTTTGAGTGAGGAAACATTACATGGTTTCATTAAAACGCAAACAAATGAAAGCTATGATACTGCTTTAATTGGGAAATGGCATTTATCAAATACGGCTACAGATCCAAACACCATGGGGATAGCATACTTTTCAGGTATTTTGGGCGGCGGCGTTAGTTCATACTCCAATTGGAACAAGGTTACAAACGGAGTTAGGTCAACTAACACTACATATACCACAACAGAACTATCCAATACTGCCATTGAATGGATTGGCAATAGAAATAAACCCTGGTTTTTATGGCTTGCATACAATGCGCCACACACGCCATTTCACCTTGCTCCAAGTGATTTGCACCAGCAAGGAAATTTACCCACAGACGAAACAAGCATAGAATCTAATCCACTACCCTATTACTTGTCTGCCGTTGAAGCTTTGGATCATGAACTTGGTAGGGTCATTGAATCTATTCCTGATGGCCTAGAAAACACGATTGTGATTTTTTTGGGTGATAACGGAACACCTGGTCAAGTGGTACAAAGCCCATACCGTACGAGGAGATCAAAAGGCAGCATTTTTCAAGGGGGGATTAATACGCCCATGGTAATTTCTGGTGCTGGAATTACACGAAAAGGAGTTCGTGAAGCTGCCCTAATACAGTCTACAGATCTATTTACAACAATTGCACAAATGGCAGGCGCAACGGTAATCGAACAACACAACAGTAAAAGTTTTTATTCATTGTTAACAGATGCAAATGCAACCAAAAGAGGTTATGCATATATGGAAAGCTCAAAGGACGGAGAGGTAAGTTATGCTGTAAGAAATGAGCAGTATAAGTTGATTGTAAACGCAAATGGCACAGAATCACTCTATGATTTAACTAATGACGCATATGAATCAACAGATTTATTGCTTAATCCATCAGCAGCTGATGAGGAAGTCAAAACGTTGCTGCTTCAAGAAGCTGCGCGAATTAGAAAATAACTTAAACACTTGCTTCAAATAAAAATACTATTATTCTTTCTAATCGTTTTTTTTATGAGTTCATCCAAACTTTTCTACCTTTCGTGGGTCTAACACTTAAAATCCGCGTTTGGAAACCGAAGAGCGTATTGTACAACACATCAAAAATAAGCAGCTAGAACTGGCGGTTACCGCTATTTCAAATGCCTATCACGAGATGTTATATTGGCATATTCGAAAATTGGTAAAGCATCACGATGCTGCCAACGACGCACTTCAAAATACCTATGTGCGGATTTTTAAAGGATTAGCAAATTTTAAATTTAAAAGCAGCGTGAAAACATGGTGCTACCGAATTGCCTATAACGAGTCTATTCGGTTGGTAGCGCAAAATCAAAAGCTACAATACAGCAATAGCACTGATGGAGCAACCGATTATTTTGCGCACCTAACTGCCGATCCGTATTTTGATTTAGATTCTGTAAGCCATGCGCTACATGAATCCTTATCCAAGCTTTCTGAAAAACAACAACGTGTTTTTCAGATGAAATATTTTGACGAGCTTACCTTTGAAGAAATTGCTAAAATTACTTCATGGAATACCAACTCAATAAAAACAGCATTTTATGCTGCTAAAGAAAAAGTAACGGTACACGTAATGGAAACCATATGAAAAAGGAACATTTACATCACGAACAAATGGGGTATCAAATACCCAAAGGCTATCTTGAGCATTCCAAAAAAGAAATGCTCGCTTTTTTAGAACATCCATCAAAAGAGCAAAAGCCTGCTGAATCTAGTTGGAAAAAAAATATACTTGCTATTGCTGCCACTGCAGTATTAGCCGTTGGTATATTTTCCATCAATTCGTATAGCATGCAAGACGAGTCATTTGAGCAACTAACCATAGAGTCATTAGAAGTTTCTGAAGAAGATTTTGATCAGTGGTTTGATGAAAATTTTGTCTTAAATGAGGTCTAAATAAAACTATTTACAAAAACATAGGTCTAAACAACAAACACAAAAAATAAATAATATGAAAACCATCAAAATAACCTCACTAATAGTAGCCATCTTGATTGGGCAAATTGCCTTAGCACAAGACGAAGCACCAAAAGGAAAGGAAAAAATATTCACTGCTGAGCAATTGGAAATGCTTAAAGCGCAAAAAGAAGCGGTAAAAGAAAACCGTGAAGAATTTAAGGCCAGTCTTTCTGAAGAGCAACGTGCTATTTTAGACAATAAAGATCTTGACAGAAAAGAGCGTCAAGAAGCACTAAGAGCCACGTTTACCGACGCACAAAAAGATTTACTTAGTGCCAACAAAGGTGAAATTAAAGCCCTTAAAGAACAGTTTCGCGCAACCGTAACAGACGAGCAAAAGCAAGCTTTAAAGCAACGTCGTAAGCGAATGAAAAACCGCGTGCGAAATATGAAAGAAAAAAAGGAACAGTTTAATGAACGTAAAGAAAACTGGAAAGAACGCAAAAAGAAAAATGGATAAAAACGAAGGGGTCTTTGACCCCTTTTTTTGTTTAAATTTAGCAAATGCATAAAATAACACTCCTTTTTATTTGCATTGCAGCTTTGGTTAGGGCTCAAGAAATTGAGCCAACCGAAGCTGATGCTATTTTAGACGATCTTTTTACTGCGGACAGCCTTGATATTTTGGATTTTTTTGATGACCTCAAAAAGCAAGATTACTTATATGTTACAGTGCTTTATAACAATAAAACGCTGTTTTCTGGGCGTGACTTTGGCGTAGAACAGTACAGTGCTTTTCCAAGTATTAGCTACATCGGCGGCAATCATTTTTTTGCAAATCTTAGTTCAGGATACTACAGTAGTGTAAGTCCAAACTGGGATTTTGTCACATTAAGTGGAGGGTATTCAAACTATATCGACAAGAAAAAAACACTTTTGGCAACTGGAGTATATTCATACTCCTCCTACACCCAAGACGTAGCTGACTTAAACAACCATCGTGTCTCCGCAGGGTTGAGCTTTCGCAAAAAATGGTTTAGAAATTCGCTAACGGCAGGCTATTTATTTGGTGGTGCTAGTTCGTCGTTTGTATCAAATAACTCCTATGTTTCAGTAGATATACTGGATACCAAATCATTAGATATTTCCATACAACCTCGATTTGGATTGTTTTGGGGAAACCAAACCGATAGACAAGAATTTGTGCGATATAGACCTTATCGGACAGAATATGTAGACACCGATTATTTTCAATTACTGAATACGGAGTTAAGCATACCCGTTGAATTTGACTTTGGAAATTGGGATGTAGAAATTGATTATACGTTTTCATCTCCCAATCCGTTGCCAAGCGAGGAAGGCCTCGAAAACACAGGCTTTATTTCGTTTTCTGTGGGCTACTTAATCGGTTTATAAACGACATAAGCGCAAATGATGGCGCAAGTGTAAGCGTATAAACTGCTGTGTTAATCTCTTATTTAATCTTCCAATAAAGACATGCCTAAAAATCCCCTTTTTGGCATTATGCTCCGCGAAATCTAAAAAAAACGCGTCGGCTTGTTCTCGGGTATTTTGCCATTTGGATAGTAAATCTGCGATGCTCATTTCAGATGGAAATTTTTGTACCACATTAGGGGCATTGACTTTTAAAACGCCTAACCTAAGCGTTGTAAAAAAGATAGTAAATTTTAGCCGAGTTACTACTGAAACACGAACCAAAGCGGACGGATCTTGCGTTTTAAGTTTGATGTATGCCAACACACCGCGTTCCACCATCCAACAATGATAAAGATGCTGCAAAACACTCCATTTACCTTGCTGTGCTTGATGTAATTCAGCGTGAGAAAGACCGGCAAGTTTTTCCGCAATGCTGTGTAAGGACGAAAAGGATTCAGAGAAACGCATTACCTTCCAAAATCATCAGAAACGCGAACAATATCGTCTTCATCCGATGGATGATTGGCGTCCGTGTGTTGCCAAATTTCAGCAACAAGTGCTCGATGTTGTAAACCTACCAATCGGTGTCGCTCGCCTTGCTGCAAACGCACCTGATCCCCTTCATGGAGCACTTCAACTTCACGCTGCTTATCTGTTGCAGAACGAATAATCCCTGCTGAACCTTTATACACACGCCAAATTTCAGCACGGCGGTGATGATACTGCCACGACAAACGAACTTCGGGTGTAACAATCAAAATTTTTGGACTGAGTTTTCCGCCAATACGAAGTGAATCCACATCTAGTCCAGAAAAAAAGTGGTTGCCAAAATCTTGAGCCTGAGTCTCATCAATTACCAAAAATCCACCCCAAGGACGCTCAAAGTCGTATGCCACTACTCGAAAACCAAGGGCTTCAATATGCGCCTTTATTTCTTCAAAAGTATCCATCAGTTTTTTTACGAATATAGTCCACCAAGTGCCTGCAGCACAAATAAATTCAGCCAAATTTTGATAAAATCTCTATCTTGAGGAAAATTTTAACGACATGTTTGAGCTGCTATACGCCAAGCTATTGGATGAAAAGACCAAAAAGCGAAGCGAACGAATTATCATTAATATTGCTATTGTCAGCTTTGTTCTTCATTTGGCAATCATTGCGCTAAACGACTTAAACCTTTTGGGTTCAGCTATTTCGGGTGAATTATTCACAAACCCAATTTCAGCAATTTACACCCCTTTTTCGTTTATTCTTGTCTATGAGGTGTATTTGTTGATTTACTATCTACCAAAGTCCATGACCATTTATATTGGAAAGCAATATGAAATTATCATGCTTATTGTGATTCGGCGTTTATATAAAGACTTGTCAAATATTTCATTGGAGGGAAGCTGGTTTGAAAGCGCTGAAAATCTGCAATTTATCTATGATATTATCGCCACTATAATCTTATTTTTACTTATCCATTTGTTCTATAAAATGAATAAATTTCGTGTCCGTAAATTGCTAAAACTTACCGAAACCAGACCAGAACTGATTCGGTTTGTAAAGTTCAAAAAAGCACTTGCTGTATTATTGGTTCCTACATTCATAGTCATTGCACTTTTTAATTTATTTGATTGGGCTACACACATAACAGAGTTACAGTCAGGACTAAAAAAAGGCTTGGACATTAATGCCGTTTTCTTCGATGATTTCTTTACTGTACTTATTTTGGTAGATGTATTGCTCGTGTTATTCTCGTTTGCTCATACAGACAAGTTTAACAAAGTAATTCGGAATTCGGGATTTGTAATTTCCACAATTTTAGTGAAGTTATCGTTTAGTGTAACAGGCTTGCAAAATGTAGTACTCATTATTTCTGCAGTAGCGTTTGGTGTGGTGATTTTATGGATTCACAAGCTATTTGAACAAAACAAGCTTCCCACCAATTACTAAAAAACCTACACCGAGTAAGTTTTGCATAAACTCGAAAAAAAACAGGTTTGAGGCTACCTGAGTGTTCAAGGATCCGCACAGGCGGCTTGCTTTAGCACCCAAAACTCACCTCTTCGAATTATATTAGCGTTGAGTTTATCAAAAAATGTACCTGATGTAGGTTGGGCATTAAGAAGGCAGTTGTGCCTCCAAATACTTTTTTAAAGATAGTACTTTTTTCTGAATTTCTGTTTGATTTGCAGCCGACGCATCCGTCTCTTTGCTTGCCTGAACAGCAATTTGTAAGGCGCACATTGCCAACACATCTTGTTTGTCTTTGACAGCATAATTTTTTTCAAAATGCTCTACCATACTATTTATACTTTTTGCGGCTTCGCGTAAAATAGCCTCCTCTCCTTCAGGAACGCTTAACGGATATACCCTATCGGCAATCGAAAGTTTAATTTTTTGCATCAGTCTCCAATTTCAAGTTGTGCAATACATGCATCTACTTCGTTAATTAAGGCATCTATATGATGAAGGGCCCGTTTTTTTGCAGCAGTATCTCCTGTATTTATTCCTTGTGCAGATTTAAGCGCTTCGTATTTTTCTTGCCACGTACGTGACATGTCGTGCTTCTTTTCAAACTTGGCGGCTGTTTCTGCTAATGCAAGTTCAAGCTTTTGATTTTGCTGCTCTAATTGCTGCAATTTAGCTACTAGTATATGTAACTGATTTTCTAACTGTTGTAATTCTTGCAGCGCAGCATTTTCCATATAATGTAAAATTCATCTCAAATGTACCTAAGCTATCACGTTTTTACAAGTATTCCGTCATAAGCTTTGTGGAATATTGATGTATTTTTGCTGTCATGAACCGAATAATCTTACTATTTACAATCGGTTGTTGTGTACACGCAGCCGCACAATATTATCAACCGCCCGTTGATATCCCTATCCAACTTTCAGGAACTTTTGCAGAACTTCGGGGAACTCATTTTCATGCAGGAGTTGACATTAGAACACAAAGTAAAGAAGGCTTACCCTTGCGGGCAGTTGCCGACGGTTATGTCTCGCGCATCAAAATTCAACAAGGTGGATATGGCAAAGCACTTTACATCAATCATCCGAATGGGACCACAAGTGTTTATGCACATTTACAACGCTATAGCGATAAGATTGTTCCATTCGTTCGAAAAAAACAATATGCCAACAAAAGTTACCTCACACATTTTTATCTCGAGCCAACTGAAATTCCTGTAAAAAAAGGAGAAATTATAGGTTTATCAGGGAATACAGGATCGTCGTTTGGACCGCATTTACATTTTGAATTGCGCAACAGTGCAAATCAAATTCCATTTAATCCAATATTAGGCGGTATTGACGTAAAAGACACACGTAGGCCAGTAATTAAACAAGCCTTTGTTTATCCAATTCGTGGTGTAGCAAATCAATCTGAAGAAAAAATACAACTTAATATTACCCAAAAAAACGATAGTCTATTTGTTGCTGATACTGTGTTTGCACTGGGTACAATCGGATTTGGAATGGAGCATTTTGACCGACAAGATAACTCGCATAACAAAAACGGAACGTTTGAAATATCGGCGAAACTTAATGGTGAACAGCGCTTTTTAGCGCGCTTTGACACGCTCTCTTTTGACGACACAAAGCATATGCATAAACTTGTTGATTACCCCCACTATATTGACACTAAAAAGAAAATAATGCGGCTTTTTAACCCATTCGAAGCTGCAGTTCCATTTGTCAATTTTTTTGAAAATGGGCTGGCAGATATTCATGAGGGAGTACGTTATACATACAATGTAACACTGCGCGATGTAGCTGGCAACAGCACGCATTTAATTGTGCCTATTATTGGAAAAAAGGAAGCGGTTTGGGTACAAAAAGAAGCGCCTCGAGAAGGAAAAATGTTTCACACAAACAGAGATTACCTTTTTGAATTTGAAAACGCCGAAATATATTTCAACGCCAACACGTTTAACGAAACCACATCCCTTAACATTTTTATGGACAAGGATACGTTGAACGTTGAGAACCCTTATGTGTATTTCAATAAACCTTATACACTCACTTTTAAGAAAGCTGATACGCTTAAAGGGGAGTATCTTGCGCTAAAACAATCCAATCGTTGGGGGTTTGTGACCAAAAGAAACGCTAAAGGGAATTTTACCGCTCGCTTAAAAAGCACGGGCGAAATTGCAGTGCTTCAGGACACCTTGCCTCCTATTATAACAGATCAAAAAAACATTAGTAATCGTTGGATTTCGCTAGAAAAAGACATTCGTTTTACTGTAAAAGATTTAGAAACAGGTGTTGATCGTTATGAAGGATACTTAAACGGGAAATGGATCTTGTTTGAACACGAGCAAAAAAAGAACGAATTAACATTTAGATTTAAAGACCCCATAAAACTGTCACAAGTAAAACATAAATTACAGCTAATTGTTTGGGATAAAGCAGGGAACAACACTACATTTGAAACAACGTTTTATCGTAAAGAATGAAAAAGTGTATTGGATCATTGCTATTTTGGCTTAGCTCGCTGGGGGTATTCGCGCAAAACGCAACAGTTCAAGGAATTGTAACAAATACAAATCAAGAGTCGATCCCATTTGTTTCTATTACAACGAATCTTGGAATAGGTACGACAACTAACGAAAATGGTTTTTTTCAGCTCGATGTACCATCAGAGCGTCAAATTGAGTTAACATTTTCGCATATTTCGCACAAAAACATAACCCTTTCTTTATCCTTAAAACCGAATACTTCAACAGAAATTCACCCCGTTATGAACACCAAAACCGAGCAAATCGGGGAGGTTGTAATACAGGGAAACCGATCAGCTCGAATACGTGGTGTAACCGTTCTTTCGCCAAAAGCCATTCGCACCATTACAGGTGCTAATGCGGGTGTCGAAAACCTATTATTGAGTTTACCTGGTGTAAATTCAAATAACGAACTAAGTACGCAATATGCTGTTAGAGGTGGGAATTACGATGAAAATTTGGTGTATGTAAATGGAATAGAAGTTTATAGACCTACGCTCATTAGAGCAGGACAGCAAGAAGGCTTGAGTTTTCTAAATCCAGATTTGATTCAAAATGTGACGTTTAAGGCTGGTGGATTTGAAGCCAGATATGGCGATAAACTTTCCTCTGTTTTAGACATTAATTATAAAACACCTACGCAAACTGAAACAAGTGTTGAGGCAAGTTTATTAGGAGGAAGTATCAGCTATGGTACTACAAAAAAGAATTGGTCCGCAATTGCTGGTGTACGTTATCGCGACAATCAATTACTTGTAAATCAAAAAGAAACTAGTGCACAATACCAACCCGCTTTTGCCGATGCCCAAACCTTTATCACCTATCAAAAACAAGAAGCATGGAAGTTTCAATTTTTAGGGTCAATTTCTAGAAATGATTACAACTACGCACCACAAACACGGCAAACCAATTTTGGAACTATTGATGACCCGCGTGCGCTTTTGGTATATTACAGCGGAGAGGAAAAAGATGTATATCAAACTTATTTAGGTGCACTTAAAACTACATTCCAGCCCAATAAAAAAACACAATATATACTTACCGCATCGGTCTATCAAACCAAAGAACAAGAATATTTTGACATATTAGCACAATACCTGTTAGGAGACCCTAACACTGAAATCGGCTCTGAAGATCTAGGGAATGTTTCCTTTGCAGAAGGAGTTGGTAGCCAACACACACATGGTAGAAACGATTTTGATGCGTTAATTTCATCTATTGATATTGCGGGAAAACACATTGGAGAAAAGCATGAATTACGCTGGGGAATACAGTTAAAATCAGAAGATATTCGTGACCGTATTGTGGAATGGGAAAAGATTGACTCCGCTGGATTCTCCATACGCCCACCAGCGCTTATGGCAAAAAACAATCAGCCTTATGAACCATTTGAAGGTCCTTTAGAACTGTTTAACAATATTCGAGCAACACAACAAAGCACACTTAACAGAATCTCGGGGTATTTGCAATGGAACAATCGCTTTTTGATGGGCAACAGCGTAGCATGGCTATCGGCAGGTGTTCGTTTACACCACTGGGAATTAACAAACTTTAGTAAGGCTGGAAGTACATTTTTTAGTCCACGTGTACAATTGAGTTTGCAGCCTGTAAAGAACCCAAATATCGTATCTCGATTATCACTTGGAAATTATGCACAAGCGCCTTTTTACAAAGAATTACGTGATAGAAACGGCAACATAAATCCAGATGTAAAGCCACAGCAATCTTTTCATATTGTTGGGAGTCATGACCGAAAATTTTCGCTTTGGGACAGGCCTTTTGTATTTCAAGCCGCGGCCTACTACAAGTATTTGTGGGATGTAAATCCATATACGTTGGAGAATGTGCGGATTCGATATTTGGCAGATAACAATACCAAAGCATGGGTATACGGGCTAGATATGCGCCTAAACGGAGAGTTTGTGCCAGGTACTGAATCATGGATAAGTCTAGGGTTGTTAAAAGCCGAAGAAAATCAAAACAACAGAGGTAAAATTGCCCGGCCAACAGATCAGCGATTAAAATTTGCCATGCTATTCCAGGATTATGTACCTAGATTACCCTTTTTAAAAATGAATCTAAACTTGGTGTACAATACGGGATTACCCGGTGGATCTCCGAGCTATGCAGACGCCTATAATTATCAAAACAGACTTCGTGACTACAAACGTGCCGATATTGGTTTTTTATATGTCATAAAAGATGACACCCGTTTTAAAAACGCCTTTCAAACTTTCGAGGAACTGCAAATTGGAGTTGAAATTATCAATGTATTTGATGTGCAAAATGCCATCACAAATACTTGGGTCAGAGATGTATATACACAACGGCAATTTGGCATTCCAAACTATATGACGCCGCGTGTTTTTAACATTAAGCTTAGCGCAAGGTTTTAACTGTTAACATAAGCCACCAATATAGCTACCAATGTATCTATCTCTGCTTTGGTGTTGTGTGCCGAAAATGAAAATCGAAGCGAAGGCAATTTATTTTCTTCTTTTGTGAGTAATGTATTAAGTACATGCGAACCCGATACACTTCCCGACTGGCAAGCACTTCCTTTTGAACAACAAATTCCTTGTAAATCAAGATGAAATGCGAGTAATTGTGCCTTCTTCTCGTTCATGGGAAGACGTGCGTTGACAATAGTATGCGTACTGGTGTCAAAATCAGCACAAGCGCCATTAAAAGTGGTTCCCGGTAATGCGTGTTCCAGTTTTTGTATGCAATACTTTTTAAGTGTCTTAAGTTTAGTGGTATCTGCTTCCAAGGTTTCGTAGGACATACGCAACGCCATTTCCATACCTACAATATTATGTACCGATTCTGTGCCAGCGCGCATACCGCGTTCTTGTGTACCTCCCAAAAGCAACGCGCCCAAGGCAGTTTGTTTACGAGCATATAAAAACCCAACCCCTTTAGGTCCGTGGAATTTATGAGCAGCAGCAACTGCAAAATCAATTGGCAATTCATTTAATTTTAAAGGAAAGTGCCCTATCGATTGTACGGTATCGGAATGGAAAAGCGCATCATAACTATGACATAAAGTTCCAACTGCTTCTACATCTAAAACAGTACCAACCTCGTTGTTTATATGCATCAGGCTTACCAATTTCTTGGCGGGTATTTCTGAAAGTAATCGTTCCAAATCGTCCATGTCAGGAAGTCCATTTGGCAATACTTGTACCATGTGAAGCGTTATCAAACCTTGCGCTGCAAGATGTTCCAACGGATTTAAAACGGCATGATGCTCAATGGGAGAGCTGATAATGTGTTTGATCCCCAAATGATGTACGGCGCATTGTATAACGGTGTTATCACCCTCAGTTCCACCAGACGTAAAAATGATTTCTTGCGGTAGCGCACCAAGTAGATTGGCAATGTATTTTCGTGCAGATTCTACTTTTGCTTTTGCAGCACGACCAGCCGCATGGACAGAGGAAGGGTTACCATAATGTTTTTTCATGGTCTGATGCATGGCATCAACTACTTCTGGAAAAATAGGTGTGGTTGCAGCGTTATCGAGATAGATTAAATCCATCTGCTTTAATTTGGCTCAAAAGCGCGAAGTGTTTTAACAATAATATCCACACAAGCCATAAGCTCGTTTTCATTCATCACTAGCGGAGGTGCAAAACGAATAATATTCCCATGCGTGGGCTTGGCAAGCAAGCCGTTTTCTTTTAAAGCCAAACAAATGTTCCATGCTGTTTCGCTATCGGGTGAATCATTGATAACAATAGCATTTAACAATCCTTTACCACGAACAAGCGTAACAATATTACTCGTTTTGATGTATTCGTTTATAGCATTTCGGAAAAGCTGTCCGAGTTTACGTGCATTCTGAGCGAGATTTTCATCTTTTACTACATTCAAAGCTGCCGTAGCAACCGCAGCCGCAATTGGGTTTCCGCCAAACGTACTTCCGTGTTCGCCAGGCTGTATAACATCCATAACTGCATTATCAGCCAAAACTGCAGAAACAGGATAAACACCTCCACTAATCGCTTTACCTAAAATCAAAATATCTGGTGCTGCAAACGTATTGGGTTGACGCAGACAGGAAGATTCGCAATCACAATTTCCACAAACCGCTAACAATGAACCTGTCCGAGCAATTCCGGTTTGAATTTCATCGGCAATTAAGAGCACATCGTGCTCATTACACAACTGCTGAACATCGCGTAAATAATTTTCATCGGGAGTAAAAATCCCTGCTTCACCTTGGATAGGTTCAACAAGAAAACCTACAATATTTTTATTAGACGCAAAAGTCGCCTTGAGCGCTTTGATGTCATTATGTGGAATAGAAATAAATCCAGGCGTGTAAGGACCGAAATCTTTTTTAGCTGCTTGGTCGTCTGAAAACGAAATTATCGTGGTCGTTCTTCCGTGAAAATTGTTGTTACACACCACAATTTGCGCTTGTTCTTGTGAAATTCCTTTTTTCTGAACACCCCATTTTCGAGCAATTTTAATAGCCGTTTCTACGGCTTCGGCTCCCGAGTTCATGGGTAGAATTTTATCAAATCCGAAGTACTCGGTAATAAATGCCGCAAAAGGACCAAATGCACTATTGTGAAACGCACGCGATGTCAAACACAGCTGTTGTGCTTGCTCTTGTAGTGCTTGTACAATTTTAGGATGGCAATGTCCCTGATTTACTGCGGAATAGGCCGATAAAAAATCGAAGTATTTTTTACCCTCGACATCCCACAAATAAACGCCTTCTCCCTTATCTAAAACAACAGGCAACGGATGGTAATTGTGCGCGCCGTATTGATGCTCTAAATCTATAAACTGGTTGGTAAGCGAAATATTTGTTGCCATAATAAACAAAAATACTAAAGCCTGCGCCAATAAAAAAGTTAAACCTCGGTTTCGTAGGTTTTTTCAATAAAATCAATCAGGGAACGGTATCCGTTTCTAGAGATAAAAATCTTTTTGCCGTTAGTGAGTATAATCGTGTATTTTACATTTCGCAAAATAGATTTAATTGCTGTTATGCATACCAAGCAACTTCTGCTGACACGGAAAAAAACTCTGGTGTCCTGTAGTTT